>BTTC01000282.1:0-2636 GCA_036244935.1 bacterium
GCTCCTTTTCTTTTATTTTGCTTCATTCCCGGCATGGATCGCCGCGCGCGCGTCGTAAAAGCCCTTCTATTCGGGCTGCTGGGTTGGTACGTGGCGCTGCTGGTCTACAATTTTTCCGACATCCTCTACTACGCCTTCACTCAAAGACACCTGACCTACGAGTTAAAAACCAGTTGGGGCGATCTTGACGTAATAATAAAAATGGGAACCATGGACCACATCCGGGGTTTTATCGGTCTTTTCATTTTTATCGCCGCTTTCGTTTTCGTGTTTATGAAGGCGATAAATTTTTTGGGCGACACTTCGAGGTTTGAATCCGGTGGAAATGAAAGTGGGAAAAAAACGGGGCGGCTGTTTGCGGTTGATCTTTTGTCTTTTTTCATTTTCATTTGCGTCTCGGTGATCCTGATGCGCGGCGGTTTTCAGATGAAACCCCTGGGCGTCAAAAACGCATTCAAAAGTGAAAAGGTGGAATTGGGCGCGTTGAGTCTGAACGGCATCTATACGACATTCACCACGCTGTTTAAAAACTTCAAGGGGGAAGATCTGTCCGCAGTCGCCGCATTGCTGGATGTTGAGAACGTCAATCCCGGCTTCGCGGAAACGATGGCATCCCGCAACAGCGAGGAGATTTTGACCGGTTACCCGCTCTTCAGAAGGTTCAAGTATTCCGAATCCGAAAAAAATCATTATAACGTCGTCATATTCATAATGGAAAGCTGGTCGGCAAAACATATAGGCTCGCTTGACGGCGAGCTGTCCGCCGCGCCGAACTTTGACGACCTCGCCGCCGAAGGGCTTTTGTTCACGAACTGCTTCGCCAACGGGCAGAGATCGGTTGAAGGACTGGCCGCCGTGCTGGGCTCGATACCAGTATGGAAAGGGATGGTGCTGGGTCAAAGCCCCCTTTTATACCAGACAAGAATGGAAACAATCGGCGGCATCTTCCGTAAAAACGATTACGAAACTTTCTTTTTTCACGGAGCGCGGCCCGGTTCCCTGGGATTCGACTCGCTCATAAAAAGGCTTGGTTTCGAGCGGCACATATCCATGGAAGATTTCAATGCGGACAAAACCGCATATGACGGCGTTTGGGGAATTTTCGATGAGAACCTGTTTTTGAAGGCGCACGAGCTTTTTTCAGAATCCCGCAAAAAGCCCTTCTTCGCGGTTATTTATTCACTTACGTCCCACATGCCTTACAGCATTCCATCCGATAAGTTCAAAAGATTCGGCTCGTCCACGGCGCACGCCAAGTTCCTCAATTCCATGTGGTATTCGGATTACGCTCTCGGCAGGTTCTTTGAAGAGGCGAAAAAAGAGGCTTACTTCAAGGACACCATCTTTGTGATAACGGGCGACCACACGGAAGGGCGCTCTACCAATGATAACCTGTACGAATCATACAGGATTCCGTGCCTGTTTTACGGCCCGGGAATCATACGGCAGGATGTGCGCGCTGCCGCCGTAAGCCAGATCGACATCGTGCCTACGCTTATCGACCTGCTGAAATTTTCCGATCCGTTCACGTCGTGGGGAAAAACCGTGCTCGACGGCGGCGGCAGGAAGATACTGATGGCAAGGGGCGGGATGTTCGTTTATCTGAGCGAACCCCATATGATACTTACCGACCTTGATCTGATTTTCGGCTTATACGACTACGCGGCGAACCCCGATGAAAACCTGTTGAAAACGGGTAACAAAGAAGCGCTGGAGACATCAAAAAAACTTTTGGGGGAGCTGCGCCAATACCTGAAATTCAGCTACGATCTGATAACCGAAAACCGCATCAGCCCGCCCGGTCGGTAGCGCGCTTTACCCATCCGGGAGGGCGACCCTGTCAATTTCTTCCATCGTTGTAAGACCCCTTAAAACTTTTTTCATTCCGTCATATCTCATCGTCCGGTAGCCGCGTTGTTTGGCGGTTTCCCGGAGTTCCGCGTGGGAAGCGTCTTTTGCAACCATTTCTCTTAAATGTTCATCAAGTATAACCATCTCGTGGATGGCTATACGTCCCTTGTATCCGGTGTCGTTACAGCTTTGGCACCCCGCTCCGCGGTAGAACTTTACTTCATCGACACCACCCCTTACAAAATACTTTTCAATCCGGTCGGAATTTAAAGAATAGCTTTCCTTGCAGTTCGCGCAAATTTTTCTTACCAGTCTTTGCGCGAGAATCCCTATTTTCGTTCATAACTCCGTCAACGCGAAAACGAATCCAGACATGGTTAGTGCCGGGTTGGATATGAATGTCGCTGGCTCCTTCCTTTACGGCCAGTAACATAAGCTAGCTGGCGAGTTCTATTGCAGCTTCGTCGCCCGCCGTTATCAAGCTCCCCGCATTTCTGATAAAAGCGGTTGCACGCTCCCTTGAAACTTTCCCTTATTTCCTTGTAGGAAGTATCCTTCCTGATGTAGTTTGACGCGCCGATTTCCAGGCATTCCTTTACGTCATTCATACCGCTGATCGCCGTAAGCATGATTACGTATGCATCTGGAAATTCCGACATTATGGATTTAAGCGCGGATTTTCCGTCCATAACGGGCATGCTTATATCCAATATCATCAGATCGGGTTTATGCCGACGGAAAAGCTCGACTCCTTCTTTTCCGTTTTCCCCTTCAATTACATGATT
>BTTC01000283.1:0-2632 GCA_036244935.1 bacterium
CGGTAACTTTTTCGGTGTTCATCGTATACGCGGCCAAAAGCGACCTGTCGCACACTACATTTATGAGTCGCGGCGTGCCCTTTGAATACCCGTATATCCGTTTAAGAGCGGATCGCCCAAAAATAGACAGCCGGGCGCATCCGGAAACCATCAGCCTGTGTCTTATGTAGGCAGTCGTTTCCAGATAACTCATGGGTCTAAGGTGAAAGCGCACCGATACCCTTTGCCTCAACTGTCTTAGCGTGTCGTTTTCAAGCAGATGTCCCAGCTCCGGCTGTCCGGCCAGAACTATCTGTATAAGTTTCCGGGTGTCGGTTTCCAGGTTTGATATCAACCTTATCTGTTCCAGTACCGGCTGCGAGAGGTTTTGCGCCTCGTCTATTATCAACATCACCCGCTTGCCGTTTTTTATCTGATCCAGCAGATAGAGGTTCAAATCGTCTTGCAGCTTTTTTTTGCTTGATGAGCGCGACCTGATACCAAGCTCCCTGTTAAGAGTTTTGTACAGTTCCACTTCGTCCATGTTGGGGTTGAAAATGAAAGCCGGTATGTAATCATCTGGCAGCTCTTCCATAAAGGCGCGGAGGATCGTCGTTTTGCCGGTTCCGATTTCCCCCGTAAGGACTGTAAATCCCACGCCGTCCTGAGCGGCGTAAAGCAGCTGGGCCAAGGCTTCCGTGTGAGTTGCGCTTAAGAAAATATACTTCGGGTCCGGGGTAAGATTGAAAGGTTTTTCTTCAAGATTGAAAAAATTCCTATACATATCGCGCGCACTTCATGTTTTCCATTTTTCCATGCAACGTGGTGATGCAAGTGTTATGCCCGAATCAAACAAGTGGGCAATCTATTTTAAAGTCAAACACTTGCAACAAGTTGCCGTTTTATGAGAATTCGCAAACAACTCTTTTATGCATGCTGACCTACATTTTTTGAAGGTAAGATACTTCAACGTAACGGAAATAGAAGGGAAAAGCGCCCTTCGACAAGCTCAGGGTGACACACCCCACTTGTCATGGTGATCTGATCGAACTATGACGCGGGGAAAACGCTGCATAAAATCTGCTCCAGCGGCACACTCGCCTGGTAATTGCCGGATTGTTACCAGGCGAAGCCGAAGCATATTGCTTTACCATGAATACGATGCACATACGTAATGTCTTGATATTCAGACCTTGGAATATCTATCGTATCTGCCAAAATTTAAAACGTTATAAATATGCTCGCCGATTGCATTTTCACAGCGCAAGCCGGAAGGCGCTGGTTTTTATTTTTTCCCTTTACTCGCCGACTTCGCATAAAAGACGGTGTTTCGCCCCTTTTTTGAGCGTCCGATCATCTTTTTGGAGGCCATCCTTGCAAGCGTTATATAAATGCTGCTAGCAGGTTTGCCGGATTTTGTATGCCATCCGTTTTTCAACAGAAACGCGGTAATTTCCGGCGCAGAGGCTTTTATATTTTTTTCCTTCAAGAGGTGCAGTATTGCTTTAGGCGCCGTTTGTTTGCGGTAAGTCCCGGATCCGTTTCCCGCTGCACGCGGAGCCGCAACCGTTGTTTTGCGGACTCTTTTACCGGCACGCTTACCGCTCATAATGCGAAGAGCCGTTTCAAGCGCGGCGATATCCGTTTCCAGAGCTTTGGATTCCCGTTCAATCTCCGCCCTTTTTCTAAGTTTACTCGCCAGCGCCTTTTTTATATCAGCCATTTTATATACTCTCCTTTAATAACTTAGATTAAGAAACATTTGTCAGTGATGATAACCGGCAAAGTCGTGACAGTCAACAACTCCGCTGCAGTGTTATGGTCGATGTTAGTATCGATTGTACTACTACCGCTGCAAAATTCCAATATGTAATAAACGATTTTACCTTGATTTTTTAACGCCTGTCTTCCGGCAGATGCCGGGAAGTTTGCATGATGAACAAAACGGGCTTACCGGCAGACATACATTTTGTCCGAATGTAACTAACAAATCGTTATATTCTATCCAGTACTTTTTGGGCAGCATCCTTCTAAGCGCCGTCTCCGTTTTGTCCGGCGTTGCTGTTTTCACGTATCCCCACCGGTTGGAAATCCGGTGTACGTGCGTATCTACACAGATACCCGGAAGATTAAAACCCAGCGTTACGACGAGGTTGGCGGTTTTTCTTCCCACCCCCTTTATTGTCAACAACTCGTCCAGATCGGACGGTACCTTTCCCCCGTATCGGTTTAAAAGGGTATCGCATACGTGATGGATGGTGGCGGTCTTGACCTTGTAGAAACCGACGGGGTAAATGAGTTTTTCCAATTTACCGGACGGAATCGACAGGATTTCCTGCGGACTGTCTCCATACGCAAACAGTCGTCGGCTTGCCTTTGCGGTGGTCGCGTCTTTCGTTCTCAGCGACAGTATCGTGGCGATCAGGATTTTGAACGGCGAGCGCTTTTCGCGCGGACGATCCTCGGCGTACATCGACACGATGGGCATTTTGTATATCTTCATCCAGCGCCTGAGGATGTTAACGGCCTTCCCGACCGGAAATGTTTTTTGTTCGGCAGCAGTTGGTTTTTTCAAAGTAAACGTCCGGTTCCCATGCAGTGCGGACAATCCGCAACCAGCAGACAGGGGTAGTTTATGACGCCGTATCCCTTG
>BTTC01000284.1:0-2617 GCA_036244935.1 bacterium
TGAAAGGAATCCCGATAGGCCGCCAACGTGACCGCAAACAAAATTGTGAAAAACAGACGGTTGGAAAAAAACGTCATTTAACGCAAAGCTACCATAAACGAATAGAGCTTTCCATAAGAAGGTAAAAGGAACGCGGTTCGCAGAGTTGCGCCATTACCGCCGAAGCCGATTTTCAAATCATTTATTAATGTTTAGATTCAGTTAGTTCGGGCGACTAACATACAAAATACATTTTGCATCGCAGATATTACAAATGTTTTGTCACGAAAGAAAGCGTATACTTGGACTCGCTGATCTTACTGGATTGTTCTTTTGGCATGTTACATGCGGATTAGATTTGACAGTATGCGCGGAGAAATAAATTTGGGAAGAAAATCCCATAACGAAATCCTGAATAATCTGCCGCTGGCTGTTTATCTGGTAGCGGAAAACTTCTCCATAAAATATGCAAACCGAATGTTTAACGATAAATTCGGCAGACCCAACGGGCGTAAATGTTATCAGGCTTTAAGCGGGAAATCGGAACCATGCGGAAAATGCCCAATGGAATACGTTTTGAAAACCGGGAAAACGGCAATGACCGGATCAGTACTTCCAGATGACCGGGAATACCTTTTTTACACCTCTCCGTCCAGAGCCACCGCCCAAAAACCCACTGTAACAGTAATACTTATCGATGTTACCGACCACAGGCGGGGAGAAGCTGCTATACGCAAAAGAAAATACGAAATCGGTTTAAAAAAATACAGCCTTACGCCGCAGGAACGGAAAGTTGCAAACCACATACTGCAGGGAAAAAATGACAAGGAAATCGCCGAAAAACTCGGCATCAGCGCAAATACCGTCAAAAGACACGTCCAGGGCGTTTATCGCAAAATCGGCATTAACAACCGAACGAAGTTGATGGCCATATTCCACGATGGATGACTGCGATAAAGTTTAAAATGGGGGAATTCGACCTGGCATAGATAAAATTGATTTCTCACCTTATTATTTTGGAATCAGTGTATAATCGTCTTCTTTTGCGTGAGTCTGATTGCGGTAACTGGTGAGTGATCTTTTTTTGAAAGGGGTAGAGATGGATACGAATACAAAAAATTTCAAACGTGCGTGCAGGCATTTAAACGTGACGGCAAAAGGAGCATCGGCATGACAACGCAAACATCGAAAATTATCTACACAGCGGTTGATGAAGCGCCGGCATTGGCTACGTACTCTTTACTCCCTATCGTCAAGGCGTATGCGGAAGGAACCGGCATTTCGATAGAAACGAAAGACATCTCTTTGGCAGGCAGAATTATCGCTAACTTCCCGGATAAGCTGGCCGAGAATCAGAAAATCAGTGATGCCCTGGCCGAATTGGGTGAATTGGCAAAAACGCCGGAAGCCAACATCATCAAGCTGCCGAATGTAAGCGCTTCACTCCCGCAGCTCAGAGTTGCGGTCAAGGAGCTGCAGGGCAAAGGCTATGATGTCCCGGACTATCCTGAAGCGCCGCAAAATGATGCGGAAAAAGAGATAAAGGCAAGATACGCAAAGGTTCTGGGAAGCGCCGTGAACCCGGTACTGAGGGAAGGAAACTCTGATCGCAGAGCGGCGGTACCTGTAAAGGAATACGCAAAAAAGAACCCGCATAAAATGGGAAAATGGAGTTCAGATTCAAAAACGCATGTTTCCACGATGACCAGCGGTGATTTCAGATCTAACGAGAAATCTGCGACCATGGCGGCGGCTGCATCCGCCAGAATCGAGTTTGTGGACGGAGGCGGAAAGGTGGTGGTTCTAAAAGATAAGATGCCGCTCCTGGCCGGTGAGGTTGTTGATGCTACGGTCATGAGCAAAAGCGCATTGATAGAATTTCTTGAAGAACAGGTAAAAGACGCAAAAGAAAAGGGAGTTTTGTTTTCGCTGCACATGAAGGCCACAATGATGAAGGTCTCTGATCCAATCATTTTCGGCCACGCCGTCGAGGTTTTTTATAAAGACGTATTTGAAAAACACGCGTCCGTTATCGCCGAGCTTGGCGTTAGCGCCAACAACGGCCTGGGCGACCTTTACGCAAAAATGAAAAGCCTGCCGGAAGATAAACAGGCGGAGATCGAAGCGGATATAGAAGCCTGTTACAGGAACCGGGCCGAGGTTGCGATGGTGAATTCTGATAAAGGCATCACAAACCTGCATGTGCCAAGCGATGTGATTATCGACGCGTCCCTGCCAGCCATGATACGTGAATCAGGAAAAATGTGGGGAGCCGACGGCAAGCTCCACGATACGAAGGCGGTAATCCCCGACCACAGCTACGCAAGCGTGTACCAGGCGGCTATAGATAACTGTAAACAGCATGGGGCATATGATCCATCTACTATGGGAACGGTTCCTAACGTGGGTTTAATGGCGCAAAAAGCTGAGGAGTACGGGTCTCACGACAAGACTTTTGAAGCCCCGGGGACTGGAACGATTCGTATTGTCGACGCATCGGGAAAAACAATACACGAACACGCCGTAGAAGAAGGCGACATCTGGAGAGCCTGTCAAGCAAAGGATGCGCCTATTCAGGACTGGGTAAAACTGGCCGTTACCAGAGCCAAAGCAACGAAAGCGCCGGCGATTTTCTGGC
>BTTC01000285.1:0-2583 GCA_036244935.1 bacterium
AATCCGTTTTACGCTTGCGTATTATGTTGCATGCTTTTAAAGCAGCAGGCGGAGGGGTTTTCTATAACGCTTGTCATGGTGAGTCGTCATGGTGAGTCGTCATGGTGAGTCGTCATGGTGAGTCGTCATGGTGAGCCTGTCGAAGGACGAACCACGACAAGCTGAGTTATCAAAGCGCCCTTCGGCAGGCTCAGGGTGACAATATGGACACCACCCCCAATACGGGAGCCGAAGAGTGGAAGTTTGCCATGAATCAGATTTCGTTGAAATTAATAAATTTGGAATTTCAAATTGACCCACTACCGAAACCTCACCCGTCTTGTACCGCGGTACAATATAGGATATGCTTTGACGCTGGTAATTCAGTAATAACCTTAATTATGGGGAGTCAGTGATGGGCAGAGTTAATTATTTGTTCACTTCAGAATCCGTTACCGAGGGGCATCCGGACAAGATAAGCGACCAGATTTCAGACACCATACTCGATGCGGTACTTGCTCAGGAGCCATATTCCCGCGTGGCGTGCGAGACGCTTGTAACCACCGGGTTGGTTTTGATTGCGGGTGAGATCACCACCAAAGCGCATGTGGATTACCACAACATTATCCGTAAAACAATCGAGGAAATAGGGTATACCGATCCCAATATAGGGTTCCATTTCAAATCGTGCTCCATATTAAACGCCCTCCACGAGCAAAGCGCGGATATTGCAATGGGTGTTGATACAAAAAAGGGGAAAGAGCAGGGCGCAGGCGATCAGGGACTTATGTTCGGCTACGCCACAAACGAAACCGACGAACTTATGCCGCTGCCGATACTTCTGGCGCACAAGCTCACTGCCCGCCTCGCTCAGGTGCGAAAGGACGGCACTCTTCCGTGGCTGCGCCCAGACGGCAAATCTCAGGTTACGGTTGAATATATAAACAAAAAAGCTCACCGCGTGGATACCGTTGTAATCGCGGCGCAGCACTCGGATGAAGTGGATATGGATACCTTGAAAAAAGAGATTCTGGATAAGGTAATCCTGCCGGTCATGCCGGAAAAACTTTACAACCATAAAAAGGTAAATATCCACATAAACCCCACCGGTAAATTCGTCATCGGAGGCCCGGATGGAGATGCCGGCCTGACCGGGCGCAAGATAATCGTGGACACATACGGAGGTATGGGTTCACACGGCGGAGGCGCCTTTTCGGGTAAGGATCCGAGTAAAGTCGACCGCTCCGCGAGTTACATGGCGCGCTACGTGGCAAAAAACCTCGTCGCTGCCGGAATAGCGGATAAGTGCGAAGTTCAGCTCGCTTACGCCATCGGCGTAAGCGAACCGGTGTCGATACTGGTGGACAGTTTTGGGACGCGCAAAATCGAACAGGAAAAGATTCACGAAATAGTCCTGAAAAACTTTGATATGCGACCGGCCAATATTATAGAAATGCTCAACCTGCGACGGCCAATTTACAAAAAGACCGCCGCCTACGGGCACTTCGGGCGGGAGCTACCGGAGTTTGCATGGGAAAAAACCGACAAAGCGGCAAAGCTGAAAAAGGACGCGGGACTTTAATACGATAAAGTAAAGTTTCTTTCTTGCGGGTAGTGGCCGGTCTGAATCGACACACCCATACAAACCCCTTCGGCAGGCTCAGAGTGACAGTTACTTATACATACAAAACCCTTCGGCAGACTCAGGGTGACAGTTACTTATATATACAAAACCCTTCGGCAGGCTCAGGGTGACAAGCTGCTGTCATGCCGAGTACCCCCGTGGACGTTTGCACTTATAAAACTATAAAAAGCATCCCCGCCCGTTCGGACGGGGACATTTTGTACAATACAACACAACGCACCACCAAGACCATCAAGCAGGCGCGCCTTGCCTGCCGGCGTTTGATTACGGCACCAGGAAGCCGTTAATAAACACTGCGTTAGATGCGTCCTTGATCGAAACCTTTACGTTGCCGGCGCTGTCCACGCGTAGCACGGCGATCTCCGACGCGGATGTTTCGGCAAAGTTATCCAGCGCTACCATCGCCTTTGACGGATAGTCCGCGCTGAAATAGACGCTTTTTATACCAAGTTGGGTGGAGGGGTCCTTTATCGTAACCCTCGTCTGATCCCATGCAGAAGCGCCCAGTGAGACATCTCCCAAGCCGAGCACGGCAATCTCATCCACTCCGTTGCCGTTCATATCCGGCACAACCGCCATGGCGAAGGGCTTAGATGACTTGGGGAAGAAGGTGGCGCTCCATACGCTTTCGTCGGTTAATGCGTCCTTTGTAACAACCCTTATCTGGTTGGTATTCGGGTTCACGCCAAGCACGGCGATTCCCAAACTGCCGCTGGCGTACTCCACAACCTTCATGTCGATGGACGGATACTCCGCCCAGAAGTAGACGCTGTTTATCGGTTTGCCGTAAAGGACAGTCTCGTTCTTTATGGTAACCCTTGTCTGATCCTGTACGGAAGCTCCCAGTGAGGTGTCCCCCAGGCCAAGCACGGCGATCTCCGGGTCGCCGTCGCCATCCATGTCCGGCACAACCGCCATGCCGACGGGCGGATATGCCTCGGGGAAGAAGATGGCGTTAC
>BTTC01000286.1:0-2525 GCA_036244935.1 bacterium
TCATGGCGCACCGTTACGAAATTGTGCGCCTGTTCCGCGTTTTTAAGAACAGACACTGCGTCAAGGTTAAACTCGGCTCCTTCACCTTTCAGGTGAACCTCAAAACTGCTGCGCAAAAACCTGCCGCCGCTTGATGCATCAAGCACCGCAAGGCGCGACTCTTTTTTTTGAATTACGAGAGTTTTTGAAAAATGCCATACGCTAGACGGCTCCATTTGAATGCGGGAATATCCTGCCTGCGCTTTATACGCCAGAATAATATCTGTAACCGAGTTGACGAAACAGCCATCCGCCGCGCTGATATATTTTTCAACTATGTCGATCTCACCCTTTTCGCCCACGCTGATAAACAGCCTGGGAGTGGTCATCACCGGTCTTTCCACGGAGCCGGTCGCGCTGTCCGAACCGGTCGCACCGGTCGCACCGGTTGAGACGTGAAGTATTTGGAGCGGCGGTTTTTTACTGGCGCCGGATTCTATGGTAAGCAGCAGGCCGCCTTGTAAAAAGGCTCCGTTAAGGACGGCGAAAACGTCCTTTTCATTTTCCACATTTTTCAGCATATGGTCTTTGACCTTTTGATCGGCAAGCGCCTTATCGAGCGGCGTGACGGTAAGCGATTGCCCGAACGCATCCGTGTTTGAAAGTTGTTCGTTAAAAAAACCGTCAACCATCACGATCACGCTTTCATCGCACCCCTCGCTTATATTTGCTTTAACGAGCTCGGCATCCATGCTGCCGCCGTCCGGCCCGTAGCGGTAATCGAACCCGGCTGTCAAAAACTCCTTCAAGTTGACGTACGTGAACATCTCGTGCGCGCGGTGCGGATACTTCAGCTCCCCGAAACGTTTTATACAGGCCTCGTTAAAAAAAAGTAGATTCCGGTTAAACCAGCCCTCTCTTTTCAGCCGTTCATGGCGTGCGGTGACCATCGACCCGGGCATAGCGGAAACTTCGGCGGCTTCGCTTTGCACGGAAACTCCTTTCAACCCGCTTCCGCCACGATGCCGTCATACCCGGCGGCTTCCAGCTCTTCCGCGAGGCGGCTATCGCCGGATTTCACGATTTTACCGTCGTGCATAACGTGTACAAAATCCGGTTTAACGTAATCCAGAAGCCGCTGGTAGTGGGTGATGACGATGAGCGCGTTTTCGCTGTTGGCCAGTTTGTTGATGCCTTCCGCAACTAGGCGCAGCGCGTCTATGTCGAGTCCCGAATCGATTTCATCGAGAACCGCGAGCTTCGGTTCAAGCACGGCCATTTGAAGGATTTCATTTTTCTTTTTCTCGCCGCCCGAAAAACCGTAGTTGACCGAGCGTTCCCTGTACATCGCGTCCATGCCGAGAAGCTGCATCTTTTCGCCCAGAAAATCGTCGAAGTCAAGCGGGTCGACCTCTTCCTTTTTTTCGTGCGCCAGCTTCGAGTTGTACGCCATGCGTAAAAACTCCGCGTTGTTAACGCCCGGTATCTCTACGGGGTACTGATAGGCTAAAAAAACGCCTTCGTTCGCGCGGTCTTCAGGCGCCATTTCCAAAAGATTTTTGGCGCGGTAAGTGATGGAACCGGAGGTAACCTCGTATCTGGGATGTCCGGCCAGAATTTTCGCAAGGGTACTCTTGCCGGACCCGTTACGGCCCATGATGGAGTGTATCTCCCCTGCGTTTACGTTAAGTGAAATCCCCTTCAGGATTTCCACTCCCTCAAAACCCGCGTGAATGTTTTTTATCTCAAGCATCCTTTATACAGACTCCACAAAAAACCGCCCTTCGACAAGCTCAGGGTGACAGGCTGCCGGCCCAGGGTGACAAGGAAATGTCATGGTGAGTATGTCGAACCACGCGCTCCCTCTCATCACAACACCTTGTTGCCCAGTTCGATGGCCGGCAGTTTTTGCGCCTCCGATATTTTTTACCTTGAGCATATACAAAAATCATCCCACGCTGTTTTCCAGTTTGATCGTCAGCAGTTTCTGCGCTTCCACGGAAAATTCCATCGGCAGATGCCTGAACACGTCCTTGCAGAAGCCGTTGATGATGGCGCTTACGGCGTACTCTTTTGAAATGCCGCGCTGCTGAAAATAAAAAAGCTGCTCCTCGCTTATTTTCGAGGTGGAGGCTTCGTGTTCAATGCGGATGGTTTTGCCGCTTCCTTCTATATAAGGAAACGTATGGGCGCTGCAGTTATCACCAACCAGCATACTGTCGCACTGGGTGTAGTTACGCGCGCCCTCGGCCTTTTTTGCGATTCTCACAAGGCCGCGGTAGCTGTTCGATGCGTAATCGGCCGAAATGCCCTTTGAGATGATGGTGGATTTCGTGTTCTTGCCGATGTGAATCATCTTGGTGCCGGTATCCGCCTGCTGGCGTCCGGTAGTAAGCGCCACCGAAAAAAACTCACCCACCGAGTTATCGCCGTAAAGCACGCAGCTGGGATATTTCCATGTGATGGCGGAGCCGGTTTCTATCTGCGTCCATGAAATTTTCGAGTTCACGCCGAGGCACTTGCCGCGTTTTACTACGAAGTTGTAT
>BTTC01000287.1:0-2522 GCA_036244935.1 bacterium
GGACGTGTATGTAATTGGCAGCCTTCTTGAACTCGATCTGAGCGGTATAACGCCCTATGTCCCGGCGGAAGTGGTAAGCGCAACTATAACGGTGCAATAATACTGTCGCCCTTCGACAGGCTCAGGGTGACAGGGAGTGTCATGGTGATCCCTGAGTTTATCGAACGGTCGAACCATCCTTCGATAAACTCAGGATGACAGGTTTGTGTATAAAATCTACCGAACGAAAGCGTTCATGTAGAGTTCTATGAGTTCTCTTTCAAAGAACAGAGCCGCAAGCGCGCCCATGACAAGGTAAGGGCCGAACGGTATTTTCGATTTCCGCCCCTTGCCGAAAGCTATCATACCGATGATCCCGCCGACGGCTCCTATCAGTGACCCGGCGAATATCGTAATAAGCGCCGGTTTCAGGCCGAGGAACGCTCCTATCATACCCATCAGTTTTATATCGCCGCCGCCCATCCCGCCGGGTACCGCCATCGCCAGAAGGAAGAACAGCCCGCCGCCCGCAAGGAATCCCCAAAAGGCGTTGCCTATGGATATGGGCAGCAGGAAGTACGAACATGCAAACCCGATTACTATGCCCGGCAGCGTGATTACATCTGGAATTATGAAGTGGTCTATATCTATGAAGGCCACGGCTACCAACGCGCCGCTAAAGCCCATGTAAGCAACGGCGGCCGGCGTAAGTCCGAAGCGCGCGTAGCATGCGGAAAACAGCAGCGCCGTCATCATCTCAACCATAGGGTAGCGCCCAGAAATTTTATTACCGCATTGGGCGCATTTGCCAAGCAGTAAAAAGTAGCTGAGTATCGGGATGTTGTGCCACGGCTTTATGCGCTCTTTGCATCCGGGACAGCGCGACCTCGGCCGGATGACCGATTCGCCATTAGGCAAGCGGTAAATGACCACGTTAATAAACGAACCGACGCACGCACCCACAACGAAAAAGTAAAACACCCAAACCGCGTACTGGCTTAAATTCATATCATGAACCTGTCACCCTGAGTTTATCGAAGGGCGACTGTGTGATTAAAGAAAATCCCATCGGTTGATTGCCTGCATTATCGCCGGATGCGTAAAGCCGCGTCCAACAAGAAAGTTATATACACGTTTTTTTCTGCCGGTCGGCGTCAGGTTTTTTTTGAAGGTCATAAGTTTTTTTTCCATTAAATTTTCGATCTCTTTACCTTCAGCGTCCGGGTCGGCAAAAAGGTCTTCGACCGTTCTTTGTACAAGCTCTCCCCCAAGACCTTTTTTCGCAAGCGCATGTTTAATGTAGCGGGGTCCCACCTTTTTGTTCCTTGCAAGCGATTCGGAATAGATGCGCGCGAATTTTTCATCGTCAAGTAAGCCGTTGGCGATGAGACGTTCCACGACACGGCTTATTAAATCGTCATTTCCGAATCGCTTCTGAGCAAGTTTTTTGCGTATTTCATGGACGCTGCGGTCGCGGTACGCAAGCATTTTACAGGCAGCGTTCATCGCCTGCGCGAACGTATCGGGCATCCGCTAGTTGTCTGATTTTTGCAGTTGACCTTTTTCTTTGTCGGAACGTTTCATATCTGCGCCCGCCGCCGGCATACCGATTTTTTCCCTTACCAGCGCTTCTATCTTCCCGTATGTTTCGGGGGATTCAAAAAGAAACTTCTTTGCGGACTCGCGTCCCTGACCGATTTTGCTTTTGTTGAATGAGTACCACGACCCGCTTTTATCAACCACGCCGTGCGTTACGCCGAGATCGAGCATGTCCCCTTCCGCGGATATTCCGCGTCCGAAGATTATATCTAACTCCGCTTCCTTGAACGGCGGTGACAATTTGTTTTTTACAACTTTCACTCGCGTGCGCGCCCCGACCACGTCGGCGCCGTCTTTGATGGCGGCGATTCTCCGTATTTCGAGCCTGGCGGATGAGTAAAATTTAAGCGCGTTGCCGCCGGTTGTGGTTTCGGGATTGCCGAACACGATGCCGATTTTCATCCTTATCTGGTTAATGAAGATCACGCTGGTGCGGGATTTCGAAATAATGCCCGTAAGTTTTCTAAGAGCCTGGCTCATAAGTCTTGCCTGCAGTCCCATATGGGAGTCGCCCATATCGCCCTCGATTTCTGCGCGGGGAACAAGCGCCGCAACGGAATCCACCACCACGACGTCGCACGCGCCTGACCTTACAAGCGTCTCCACTATTTCAAGCGCCTGCTCGCCGGTATCCGGCTGCGAGATTATCAGGTTGTCCACGTCTACGCCGAGCTTTTTGGCATATTGCGGGTCTAGCGCGTGTTCCGCATCCACGAAGGCGGCCACTCCGCCGTTTTTCTGAGCATTGGCTATGATGTGCAGCGTAAGAGTGGTTTTGCCGGAGGCCTCCGGGCCGTATATTTCCGTAACCCTGCCGCGCGGGATGCCTCCGATGCCCAGCGCAATGTCGAGCGACAACGCGCCGGTGGAAATTACCCTATCGCTTCCCATCTCAAGCAAGGGGCCCGATTCACCCAATATCATAACGGAGCCCTTACCGAAGG
>BTTC01000288.1:0-2514 GCA_036244935.1 bacterium
AGCCGTTTTAAGCCCGCGGTACATTCCGCAAAAACCGCGTTGAACTGCGGCGTGCGGTGGTGGATGATAGGTTTGCCCATGGCAAGCAAAACCCTTTCCGGCACCGGCGTCGGGCCGGGAGAAAGCAGATAGTTCTTTTCCATAAGATTCCCCTCTGTAACCTCTGTTTTGCGGCCCTCCCCGAATCGCAAAGTCGAAAACGGAAAAACCGCCGCACTGCGGTGAAACAATCAAAGGGAAGTATTATAAAAAGGAAGGCTCTAAATATCCAGCACAACCGTACCGGCAAGTTTATCGTGCCACGTCTGGTGACGTCTATCCATTAGGGCCCACAAAAAGCCGACCATGAAAAAAATGGAGGAAACGTGGTAACCCGACGCGCGGAACAGCGAGCGCATAACCCCAGCCTCCTGACCGGTCTGTCGGACAACTTTTATTCCAAGCGCCATCTTGCCGGGGGTTTGTCCTATGTCGGCCACAAAGAAAACGAAATAAACAAAAGCGATCAAGTGATAAAAAAGAATTGAAAAAAGGATAAAGAAAAAACCGCTGTTGAGATCGACCGAATACGCCAGCCTGTAAGAAAAAGAAGCCGCCGCCGAGGTAATGTAAAAAAAGATCGCGATAATCGCAAGGTCGATCCCCAAAGCCGTAAACCTGCACAAAAAGCCCGCATAGCCGATACCGGGCAGTTCGCGGTTTTCAGGCTCAGGCAAACCCGGCGCTGCGCCAGGTTCGGGATCAGCCGGCGTATCTTCGATAAAACTATTCGTCAAATTTCAGGTCTTCCAGATCAAATTCGTCATCCTTGCTTTTTTTCTCACCTTCCTGCCTTTCTTCGTCGCCGTCCATGAGTTCTTCACTCTCAAAGTCGATATCCAGATCAACGTCGTCAAGTGAAAAGTTCAGCTCGTCGGATACGGCGGTATCTCCCGAATCCTCCGTTTGGCCTTCTTTTGAAGCGGGTTCAGGCGTTTCATCATCATCAATTCCAATGTCAAGATCGAAATCCAGGTCTCCGATACCATCCGAACTTTCAACTTTCTTCTCTATCTCCTGCGCGGGTTCTTCAGCCGTCTCAACATTGCCGGGATCGTCCGATAGTTCACTTTCCAAAACCTCAGGTTTTTCTTCAGGCGTCCCGGATTCCGCAGTGGCTTCAACATCGCCGAGGTCGAGGGAAATTTCGTCTGTCCCGTTTTCTTCGGCAACGGTTTTTTCCTCAGTTTCGGTTTGCGCTGAATCCAAAACCTCAGGTTTTTCTTCAGGCGTCCCGGACTCCGCAGTGAATTCCAGATCGCCGAGATCGAGGGAAATTTCGTCTGTCCCGTTTTCTTCGGCAACGGTTTTTTCCTCAGTTTCGGTTTGCGCTGAATCCAGAACCTCAGGTTTTTCTTCAGGCGTCCCGGTTTCGATAACGGCTTCAACATCGCCGAGGTCGAGGGAAATTTCGTCGATGCTTCCAAAACCTTCCAATGCCTCGTCCGTGCTCAAGCCTGGACTTGTGTCTTCGGCGGCAGTCTCAGCCGCCTGCGGGGTTTTTTCTTGTTGGGTTTCATCCCCGGATTTGAGCGCTATTTCCACATCAGATGTTTCCTCTGCCGCTTCGTCGATACTGGAAAGGTCAAGCCCGCCGTTTTCGTCATTCACGGCTTCATCCAGTAAAACAGGGCCGGGTTCTGATTCTTCGGCAGTCTGCCCCACTTCGGCAACCAATCCATCGATTGCCGCGAGGTCAATATTTTCACCTGCGGCTTCGCTGCCCTCTTCCACGGCTACGGCTCCGCCGACCGCATCTTGCGATGCTGCGGGCGCTGTTTCGTCCAGCGGCGTAAGAAGACCAAGATCGTAATACTGCGGAAAATCTATTCCCAATTCCGCCTTATGGGCAGTAAGATCCACCCCGCACTTCCGGCAGGAATTAAGGTATTCAAAACTGACGTAAGCGCACTTGGGACATTTCAATTTCCATTACCTCCATTCATCCAGCCTTTATTATATAAAATAATAAGCGAATCACCTGCAATAAAAATTTTTGCGGCTATAGCGTTTCAAGTTTCAGCAGATACGATAGATACTCTAACAGGTTTGAATATCAAGACATTACGTATGTGTATCGTATTCATGGTAAAGCAATATGCTTTAAAACGGATGGCGGCAGTGCGGCGCATTGAAACGTCGGCAAAAAGGTTGTGCGACGGTTTTACGAAAAAAATTTACGGGGGTGGTTCGTATCCCGCCTTATCAAACCGGCAGTCGTGAAACAGGCCCCGCTACGCGGGGGACGAACCGCTCCGTGTTATTTTATTACCTTACGGCATTTACCATGCGCCCGCGCCTGCGTTTTATACGAGGGATTGCCGTGCACGACTCGCATACATGAACCCTGTCCCTTCCGCACATTATGCAGTGATACGATTCGTCGGTAAAAGCAAACACTCCTCCGCAATGGCTGCATTTCGGCTGTCTTTTCTTACCGTTGCTCATAATAAAGTCGTCCTTTCATTAAGTTGG
>BTTC01000289.1:0-2508 GCA_036244935.1 bacterium
CTTCCCGCGTGAAGGTCTGCTTCATCTGATCGGCCAGCTGTTCACGTTTGTGCGCAACCAGCAGTTCGGGCGGTAAAACAGGGTCGCCGAACTTTAACTGTCTTAGCGTCAAACCAATCTTGCCGGCATGTACTTTCAGTTCCTCAAAAACTTCGGTTTCCAGCAGCTTGCGTTTATTCCGCAATTCCAGAACGCGGCTTGGGCTTTGCCCGCCGGTTTTATTTTTGCCGGCCGTGGTTCTCAGATTGGCCGACGCTGCGAAATTGGCGCTTATGATGTTCCTTGCAACGCTTCGGATCAAAGGCGTAAATATCTTTTTTTGCACCTCTTCCAGACCGCCGATGGCGGCAACGATCATGGGCGCGTTAACCGGATCAACCTGTATGGTGGTTCTTATCTCCAGGGGAACCTCCCACCCGTCGATCTTAAGCATAACGGCGCTGGCCGCGGCTTCCATAGGTACGGGTATACTTTCCACGTCTACTTGCTGGTCGATTTTGCCGTTTTGTTCAATGGTAAGGTTTATCCATCGTTTGGTGTAACCACCCATGTAATTCCACGTTTGAACCCTCGATGCTATCGTGGTGATCTTGTATGCGTTCCCGTTCATATAGTAGGTTCCCGGGCCGAATACCGTGCTCCAGAGTCCACGGCAGCCTTTTGGAACCAACTTAACCGAGAAATCAATGCCCTGCCGGGGTTCAACAGGCTTGCACTCCGAGTCCGGCAACTCCTGCACCGCCGATTTTACCACCCCCACGTACCCCGGCTTGATTTTTATCGCCGGTTTGTTGTGTATTGCAAACAGGTAAGGATTATATCGATACTTTCCGGGCTTTAATATAGTGGCCTGAGGGCCTTTTTGTCCTTTGCCGTCACCCAAAAAATATTCCGCTTTCATCATGTCGCTTTCCGTACCGGGTTTCCATTTGCCGGCAAAAATCTGGTTGGCTTTTAATGGCAGGCCGTCTTTTGCGGTGATCATTCCGTAACTGCCCAGAGGTACTTCATGCACCGGAAAAGAGTCCACCTTGTATAACACGTTAACCAAAAACTTTATGTTAAGTCCGGGACCCAGTATCTGAGCCTGCTGACCCGTTTCTCCATTAGAGGCGACAATCCTGCCCTGCTCCAAACTCTTGCTGCCGTAGACTTTGTTGAGCAGCCCGATTTTATCCGCGTCTATGATTACGTATGACGTTTGGCCCGCAACGAGCAAAGCCAAAAAGATGAGCAAAAACCTTACCGGCGTACGAACCCAGGCGATTTGCACTTTTTCACCGGCGCGGGTTACATGCTTCTCGCTTATAGTGAAATAATCCGGTATCTTGCGGGGTACCAATATCGCCGACGCAGCGAATACGATTATAAAAAATATGGCAGACATAATAAATCTCCTTTAATGCTTGATAAAACTGTTTAGCTCTTTAAATTCCCTTGATCTTGTTTTCATACTCCAGTTAAGTGATACACGAGCAAGTATTACGCCAAAATTACATATCCAATAACGCAAAGGTTTTTAGCCTTTTAGCGCTTAATACGGTAGAATGCGCGGATTCGATTGCCTATATTTTCATCATTTGTTTTCAGGTAATGCTTAAAAAATAGGCAATCAGGCTGCCGGCTTATGATATTACCGGCGGGGAAGTGATTCGATGCGTTATTGAGATTCCTCGTAACCGGCCGCGTAAAAATTGTTTGTTCGGGGTATAATTTTGCTCCGTTGAAATTACGGAAAACCGTTTTGGGATTAACATTAGTTTTGTATTGGGCAGAAGTGGTGAAACTGGTAGACACGCAGGATTCAGGATCCTGTGCCCGCAAGGGCATGGGGGTTCGACTCCCCCCTTCTGTACCAATTTATTAATATATTCCAGGAACTCCACCGTTTTGGTAAACGCCGAATCATTTTAAGGAATACCAAAAATTAGCAGCTTGCCGCCGATCCTATTTTATGGTTAGAATCATTGCAAAGAGGGGACAATAGAAAATGCTCGTTAGGGGAGTTCAATATGAACAGCAAAAAAGTGCGCCTGCGGTTTTTCACATTACTGTCACTTTTTTTACTTGCCGCCTGTGGCGGAGGGTCATCCAGCAGATCTGCCGATGAACCCGATGAACCCACTGATTCGGCGGCGCCCTCCACTACCGCTTCTCCCGCAGGCGGGAGTTATACCGCGCCGCAGTCGGTAACGCTCACGTGCGACGACGGCGCCGGGTTGGGATGCGGTTCCACGTACTTCACAACGGATGGAAACGATCCCGATACTTCATCGTCCGTCTATGCCTCAACTATCAGCATAAGCCTTGATGGAACAACCGTGCTTAAATTCTTCTCGGTCGATGGCGCAGGCAACGCCGAGCCGATAAGCAGCGCAACTTACGAAATTGATTCAATGCCGCCCTCCACTACCGCTTCTCCCGCAGGCGGGAGTTATACCGCGCCGCAGTCGGTAACGCTCACGTGCGACGACGGCGCCGGGTTTGGATGCGGTTCCACGTACTTCA
>BTTC01000290.1:0-2485 GCA_036244935.1 bacterium
CGGGTTCACTCGGGCATACAGTACTTGCCACCGGTGGAGTTTGAAACTATATTGCAGGACGAAGAAAGAAAACAGGAGCTCGGACAGGTCACCCTAAAACTGGCGGAGTAATGCTCCAGGCAACGGGGTGCACTCCACTTGCAAACAAAAAGGACGTTCCCTACCAATCGCTCATAAAAATATTATTGTCGGAAAAGCTGGACGAAATGCACCATTGAAAATATTTGAATTACAAAAATTCCCGGTCGTTCATGTAGCGTCGTAAAGGTTCCGGTATTGAAACCGATCCGTCCGCCCGTTGAAAATTTTCCAGTATCGCCACGACCGTGCGGCCTATGGCGAGTCCCGAACCGTTTAACGTGTGAACCAGTTCCGGTTTTGCCTTTTTATCCCTTTTAAAACGGATCCCGGCCCGACGCGCCTGGAAATCGGTAAAACTGGAGCACGAAGAGATTTCCCGGTACTTTTTCTGCGACGGTATCCATACCTCTATATCGTAAGTTTTCGCCGCCGCGAAGCCCAGGTCGCCCGCGCAAAGCTCTACCACGCGGTACGGTAGATCGAGTTTTTGTAAAATTGATTCCGCGTCGGCGGTAAGCGATTCCAGCTCGGCCGTCGAGTCTTCGGGTTTTGCGAGTTTTACAAGCTCCACCTTGTTGAACTGATGCTGGCGGATGATTCCGGCCGTATCTTTTCCGTAAGAGCCGGCCTCCCGCCTGAAGCAGGGGGTATATGCGCACATCCTGACCGGCAGTTTTTGGACGTCATCGATTATTTCATCCGCGTAGATGTTCGTAATCGGCACCTCGGCAGTCGGGATGAGGTAGTAGTCGCCGCCTTCCACCTTGAAAAGGTCTTCCTCGAACTTCGGAAGCTGTCCGGTTCCTGTCATCGATTTCCGGTTTACCATAAACGGAGGCAGGACTTCCTCGTATCCGCCCGCGGTGTGGACGTTGAGCATGAAAGAGATCAGCGAGCGTTCCAGCCTTGCGCCCGTACCGCGATAAAGGACGAACCTCGCGCCGCTCATCTTCGCCGCGCGTTTAAAATCGAGTATTCCCAGCGTCTCCCCAAGCTCCACATGCGTTTTAGGTTCGAAGTCGAAAACGGGCGGCTCTCCCCACGTGCGGACAACTTTGTTATCCGCTTCCGATTCACCGTCCGGTACGGATTCATCCGGGATGTTCGGTATGACGAGCGCCGCCTCGCTAAACCGCGCCTTGAAGTCTTTCACCGACGCTTCCACCACATCGATGTTTGTGGAAAGCTGTTTCATTGCCACCTTTGCGTAGGAGGCATCTTTTTTTTCGCGTACCAGCCTTCCGATTTCCGCAGAAGCCCCGTTCATCTCGCGGCGCATTTTTTCAAGCTCCGAAAGCTCAGCGCGCAGTCTTTCTTCCAACGCGAACAGCGTGTTGAAATCCACATCCACGTGCCTTCGCGCAAGGGCCTTTATAACTTTTTCACGCTCTTTACGAAAAAGTTTCAGATCAAGCACAACCCCAAACCTTCCGGGCTAACGGTTTTTGTCCTTCATTCTGGCCAGAACGCTGTCCACCTTTTTTTTGATAAGCGCCTTGTTGTGATATTTATCCAGCAGTCCCTTGTAAAGCTGAAGCGCCTGACCGTATTCCTCTTTTTCTTCAAGGCATATTCCCAGTGAAAGCAGTATATCGCTGCGCCATTCGATATCCGGGTATTCCTCCAGGGTTTTACGGTACTGTTTTTTAGCTTCTTCGCAGTTGTTCATTACAAAGTAGGAATTTCCTATTTCGTACTGGGCTTCCGGTATGAGTTTGCTGTTCGGATGGCTTGTAAGCAGCGTGCGGTATTCTATTATCGCCTGCCGGAAGTCACCCTTGCTGTAATAGCATCTGCCGATGGCGAACTGGTATTCATCCCGGCGGGTATCTTTGCTGTCTTTAAGTTTCTGGTACTGAATAATTGCGTGGTCGTAGTCCCTTAAGGATTTTTCATAAATGGACGCCATGAAATTTCTTGCGATAAACGTGCCCCCGCTGTCCGGGAACTCTATGGTAACGCGCGTGAAATATTCAACCGCCTTGTCCGGTTCCGAAAGATTAAGCATGAATATCTCGCCTATTTTCAGCAGAGCCGTTTCGGCAAACTGCGTATCGGGGTATCGGTCGGCTACCTGTAGAAAAACCCTCACCGCTTCCCTGTAATGGTTTTTAAACCACAGGTTCTCCGCTTCCTGCAGCAGCGTGGCGGGTCTTGAACTGCACGCCGTCCACAGGATAACCAAACATGCCGCCTGTATCGATAATCGTTTGCCGGAAAAAGGCATGGTTATTCTTTGTCTTCTTCTATGGTCGCCACCGAAATAACCCGGCTTTCGGCGTCGGTATTCAATATCTTTACGCCCTGCGCGTTTCTGCCGATAACCGGTATCTCCCTGGCCCGCGTGCGGATGATCTGCCCGCCTCGCGTTATGACCATTATCTCGGTGTTTTCGTCTACTATT
>BTTC01000291.1:0-2476 GCA_036244935.1 bacterium
AGACGACAATCTTCTGCCTTGAATCCTGACTTAATCACTTTAAAATGGCTCATCGTGGAAACGTGTGGGTAAAAAACGGGGTTCGAATGCGGATTGAGTCAATAATATCAGGGGCATAAAAGAATTTATATGATCAAAAAACCTGTCATGATTTTTGGATGTCAAAAAAGAATCGCTTGGTGGACGAATACCAATTCCCCGGGTTTCGTCCAAAAGCGACGGTCAAGGGGATATTCGGTGATCCGATGGCGAGGGTTATTCAGCTTAATAGGCGTCAAAAAAAACTGTTTGCGGTTTTTGCGGGAGACCTCACAGAAGTTTTTACGACCGCCGGACACGCCGAATCCGGGATTTGTCGTGCGGGCAAAAACGGATTTATCTGGAGGCGGAAATTCGCCGTGTCATATGCAAGCGGTGCGGGAAGGTGAAGCGGGAAAGGCTGGAGTGGCTTTCCGGCAATCCTTTTTACACGAAGCGGTTCGCATATTACGTCGGGAGACGTTGCCGGTCGATGACAATTTTGGATGTCGCCAAAGAATTGAAGTTGGATTGGCACACCGTCAAGGGATTGGAGAAACAGTATATGAAGGAGCAGCTTCGCCGGACGGGTACGCCCGCGCCGAAGGCCGTAGGGATCGACGAGATTTCCATCAGGAAAGGACATACGTACCGCATCGTGGTAAGCGATCTTTTGAGGCGGCGTCCCATCTGGTTTGGCGGCAAAGACCGCTCGGAAGAAAGCATGGATATATTTTATAAGTGGCTTGGGCCTAACAAGAGCGCGAAAATACAGCTTTGCGTGATGGACATGTGGAAAGCTTTCGAGAAGTCGGCAAGTAAAAATATTCCGCAGGCCGCCATCCTGTATGACAAGTTTCATGTTATGCGCCACCTGGGAGATGCGCTGGATAATGTTAGAAAGGCGGAGTACAAAAGACTTTCCGATAAGGATCGTTCGTATATCAAAGGCCAGAAATATACGCTACTTTCGAACCGTGAGAATCTAACATTGGACGGGCGCAAATCGCTCAGGAAACTCCTTGGTGCCAACAAACGTTTAAACACGGCTTATTTGTTGAAAGAATCTTTCGGACAGTTGTGGAGTTATCAGACTGAAGGTTGGGCAAGAAGGTTTTTTGATAACTGGAAAAACTCTTTGAAGTGGCAACGGCTGAAACCTTACGAGAAATTCGCGAAGATGATCGAGCGGCACTGGGACGGTATCGCGGCATACAGCAGACCGGAAAACAAGGTTCCGCTCGGTTTCGTTGAAGGGCTGAATAACAAGATACGTGTCATACAACGACGGGCTTACGGCCTGCGGGATGAAGAATATCTTCGCTTAAAAATCCTTACTTTTATGCTGAAGGAATTGTAATATGCCTAAATATTCACCCACTCGATCACACGATGAGCCTGTTTTTTTAAGAGGTCTACCTGCATGCTCAATTCGCCGACCTTCTTTTTGTACATCTCAAGCTCACGCTCCAACTGTTTTTCACGGGCGGAAGGGCGAGGACGCATCGTTCCGTCGTGGATTAGCTTCTGCCAGCGATCTATAAGCGAAGAGGAAATGTTGTATTCTCGCGACGCCTGGGCCTTGGTGATGATCCCGCCGTCAATGCGGCCTACAACTTCACGTTTAAAATCTTCGTCAAAATACCGATACTTTTTCATCTGTCCGACTCCTTTCATGGATATTATCCATCGTTGTCGGACAGGTACCCTAATTCTTATAGAAAAACGTTCCAGTTACAGGGGCGCAGTCCACATGAACCACAAAATCCATATACATTGCCGGAAGGAAGGGATTTCAAAAGGGTTCATTTCACCCTTAAAGAAGCAGTGGATGAAAAGAAGCTTGAGGATGCGAGCGATAATTTCACCGAGTTGGGAGAGGCGATTGCTGAATTGATGGATTTCTATCCCGAAGCAATGAAAGGAAAACTTGGCGAAAATATTTTCAGAAAGCATATTTTTAAGCGTTTGGGGTTGAAAACCTTTGTTGAAACGAAGCCGGAGTATGGAAACCCTAAATTTTTATTTCCCGAAAAGTTGATTGAGGAAAAACAGGGGTTCTCTTATACTCCCGATTATCGGTCGGTTGTATATAAAGGGAACCTCTAAAAATTTAGTTTTACCGTGATTATTGATTTATCGCAGTTCTGTTGATGACAGCCTTAGTTCCATTGGTGACATCGCTGTCATTGGCAATATCGTTGTGTTGTGTAAATCATATTTGTCACTCATTTGTCACTTTTTTACGCGACCAAAGCGTTTTTTCTTGTCACTTCCGGTCGAACTTATTATCCTCCAGCCAGCATTAACGTTCCATACCGATCAATGTTGTACGCAAGGTTCCGAAAACCAATTTTCGAGCGTGCTCGCCATAGTCCAATAGTCCGGACAATCAGGCTCCCCGCCCGTTTGGCCTGAACTCCAAAAACATGTTCGACGCGAGCCCGGATTTTCGCCC
>BTTC01000292.1:0-2474 GCA_036244935.1 bacterium
AATGTGCGAGATCAGGATTTCAGCATTGGGGTTGGTTGTGGGGGCGTATGTCAGCAGGGTTTGCAGTTCCAGCTTCTTCGCAATCAACTCACCCTGCAGCCTGCCCAACGTCTCGAAAATGGTTCTGGACTGGCCCTCTAATTCGATAGCTCCGTAGTTTTCCTGAAAAGCCTTGATCGCATCCTCCGCTTTTGCAAGCTCTATCTTTACGCCGTCAAGCCGTTTTTCGATGAAAATTCTCATCCTTTTGCCTGATGTCATAATCAGATCCTTGTTTATCCTGTCCAGTTCCTCCACAAAGCCGTTCGCTATCCTGGCCGATCTTTCGGGATCGCTGTCCCTAATTGTTATGGTGATGATTTCCATACGCATTTTTTCTATAAAAACCATTTCGTCCAGCTTCTCCCTTGTGTCTTCTATGGTCTCTTCGTCGTACAGCTCTCTAAGGTTAAAGCGGGCTATTATGGAATCCCGCAGGTTCTGGCTTATCAATATCCCTTCCCACACGTCGGCGGGTGATTGAAGCCCCATGAAACTGCTGGGAATCGCTCCCAGCCCTACCGGCATCTGTATGCCGCTTCTGGAAAAAGGGTTGTCCTGCTGGGGAGGCAAAATACTTGCGGTAGATTCGTACATATCCGGCATGAAAAAAGCGATAACGATTGAAAGCGCAAGCGCAAAGGAAGTGATAATGCCGATCAGCTTTTTTCGCTTCTCCAGCAGCCTCCAGTACGTAAGGAAGTTTATTTCATCCATTTTTTCCTTACACCGTCTGGAGGGGTGGATTGATAGATAATATTTTTTTCATACTATCCGTCTAAGTCTATAGGATTACCGGATAAAAAAGAATATGGAAATAAGCCTCTGATACGGCATCCGCGTAAACATCCCCGGTTTTAATGGAGCGGGTGGCGGGGATCGAACCCGCAGCATTCAGCTTGGGAAGCTGACACTCTACCATTGAGTTACACCCGCTTAACGGTTTGGTGCGCGTAATTATACCAATATAAGGTGAAATAGTTTTAAAATGACGGCATGTTTCATCTGAAGGTTAAAAGGCTGACCCCTCAAGCGAAACTTCCGATGGCCGCTCACCCGGGCGACCTCGGCTGCGACCTCTTCAGCGCCGAGAACGCGGAAATCCCGCCAGGCGGCCAGCATAAAGTCAAAACGGGAATAGCGCTGGAGTTTCCCGACGGCTGGGGCGGGGTTATAAAAGACCGTTCCTCACTTGCGGCCAGGCGTATATATACGGCGGGGGGAGTGATAGACGCGGGCTACCGCGGCGAGATAATCGTAATCGTACGCAACGACTCCAATACCGGTTACGCCGTCGGCGCCGGTGACAAGATCGCGCAGATAATACCGGTAAAGGCGCCCAGTTGGCACGTAGCTGAAGTTGACGAGTTGGGAGATACGACGCGTGCCGAATCGGGGTTTGGCAGCACGGGAAAAAAATGAAGAAGGCTTTAACCGCTTTACTTTTAATTGCCGGGCTGATTGCCGCCTTCGCCCTGTTTCGTAATGACGGCGTAAATGCCCAAAAAACCGAAAAACGAAAACGGCCGACGCCGCCGGTTGAGACGGCAAAGGTTATAAAACAGGAGTTAAGCGAAAAGCTTTCCCTTTTTGGAAATGTGCGCGCGCAGAATTCGGCAACCGTCCGCGCCGAAGTCCTGGGCGCAGTCATCTCCTTTGACAAGGACGTCGGGGACAGGGTGAAACAAGGGGAATCAATCTGCAAAATTGATCCGGGAAAATATCGGATTGCGCTGAACCTGGCACGGGCGGAACTGCAAATGGCCGTGGCCGGGCTTGAAAAAGCCGAACTGAACGAAAAACGAATGACCACGCTTCACAAAAAGGACGTGGCTTCGCTCGAAAAACTTCAGGAAAAAGTACTCGACCGCAAAATGGCGGAGGCGGAAACGGACTCCCGCAAAGCCGACGTCTCTCAGGCCGAACGCGATCTGCGGCTTACTTCCGTCAACGCCCCTTACGACGGCTATATTGCCGGTAAATACCTGCATAGGGGCGACTGGGTACGTCCGGGCGATCCGGTACTCGACATCGTTGATCTTTCGTCCGTTTACGTGTACGTGGATTTGCCGGAAAAAGACCTCGGCAGGTTCAGGCTGAAATCGTCGGCGCGCGTGTGGCTGGACGCATACCCGGGCATGGAGTTCAAGGGCGTGGTTACGCACATCGCGCCCAGAGCTCCCCAAAAGACGCGCAACTTCACGATCAGGGTTGTGTTTAACGACCCCGGGGGGCTGGCGCGCGACGGACGCTTCGCGCGGGTCGACGTAATATCCGAAAAACGAAAGGTCATCATGGTTCCTAAGGACGAGGTTATTGAACGCGGTCCTTTGAAGATGGTTTTTATCGTAAACAACGGCAAGGCGAGTCAGGTTATGGTGAAAGTGCTGCGTCAGGTCGAAGATATGCGGGAAGTGCGGTGAGATGTAAAGGCC
>BTTC01000293.1:0-2473 GCA_036244935.1 bacterium
AAAACCCCTCCGGCGGCTACTTTAAAAGTAGCCAACATAATACGCAAGCGGTAAACAGGCTTTGTTACCTGAACCGGCATTGTATCTGCGCCAGCAATCTGTTTGGCACTTCTAAAGTGCCGCTTCACCTCCCCTTCGCAAGGGGATGATTCTATGCGTTGCGAGCCTACAATAAAATTTGTGGTATTGCCACGTGATGCTTCATCCGCCTCACTTCCACCGAGCAACCGGCCGCCGCGGTGGTTTGCCGCCGATGTTTGGTCTGATAAAAAATCCCGGTTTCGAATTTTCTACAACATCCGGCGGGATGTCTTCAAGGAACGCCGAGGGTTCGTTGTTGTGGGTCGATCCGAATATGCTGCGCCTCCTTGCATGAATAAGATACAGCTTGTTCCTTGCGCGGGTCATGCCCACATAGCAAAGCCTGCGCTCCTCGTCCTCCTCTTCCCGGCTTCCCTTTGAATTGGCGTGCGGAAAAAGATTTTCCTCCATGCCTACCATGAAAACCGTCGGGAACTCCAGCCCCTTGGAGATGTGCAGCGTCATAAGGAGGGCGGCGTCGGATGTCTGCTCGACCTTGTCCTGTTCGGACATAAGCGCGGTTCTTTCCAGGAAATCGGCGATTGTTTCGTCTTTGCCGGGGGCGGAAACAAGTTCCTTGAGGTTTTCCGCGCGGGAGTTGTCCTGCGCGGTTTGTTTCCCAATCAGCGCCGCCAGATACCCGCTTTTTTCTATAGCTGTTCCTATCAGTTCACGGGCGGATATTTCTCCAGCGGAATTTTTAAGTTCCGTAATAAGCGCGGCGAACCGCGCCAGCTTCATATTTGCCGCTTTGGTTGCGCCGTTATTATCACCGCTACATGCGGCCAGTATGGAAATTCCCTGCTGCCTCGCAAAATTCCTTATCCCGCCCACGGTAACTGCGCCGATGCCTCGCGGCGGAGACGACACCGCGCGGACGAAGCTCATCTCGTCGCGTTCGTTAAGGGCAAGCCGGAAGTACGCCATGATGTCCTTTATCTCCTTGCGCGCGTAGAACTTGAGGCCGCCGTATATCCTGTACGGTATGGATATCTGGTTGAAAACCTCTTCAACGATGCGGGACTGCGCGTTTGTCCTGTAAAAAACCGCAAAGTCGCCGTACAGCGCCTTTCGGTCCGATACGGCTTCCCGGATTTCGTCCGCTATGAAGTCCGCCTCGTCTTTTTCGTCGATACAGGTTTGGATGGTTATCGGCGGGCCGGCATCCTGTTTTGTCCAAAGCGTTTTTTTCTTTCTGCCGTCAACCGGTTCCACAACGGAGTTGGCGGCTTTCAGGATGTTGCCTGTGGAGCGGTAGTTCTGCTCCAGCTTGTAGATAACGCATCCCGGGAAATCATCTTCAAAACCATAAAGATTCCCGATACGCGCGCCGCGCCAGCGGTATATCGACTGGTCGTCGTCCCCTACCGCGAAAATGTTTTTATGAGTACTTGCCAGCAGCTTTAAAATCCGGTACTGAACCAGATTGGTATCCTGGAACTCGTCCACCATCAGGTACCGGAATTTTTTCGAGTATCTTTCCAGAATTTCCGGGCTGCCTTCAAACAGCCGGATTACGAGTAAAAGCAGGTCGTCAAAATCCACCGCGTTATTTTGCAAGAGCCGCTGCTCGTAGAGACGAAAAAGCTCCGCCATTAAAGCCGCGTCGGGTACGGAGCGGTCCGCGCCCATCTGGTCGGGATTTTTTATATTGTTTTTGAATTTCGAGATAAGCCCCAAAACCCGCCTGTGGGGAACCTGCGCGTCGGTGTAACCGTTTTCTTTTACGATGGATCTTATAAGCGACCGCTGGTCGGTATCGTCGAATATCACCGGCATGGATTTATACCCGAGGTTTTTATATTCGCTTTTAAGTATCCGCAAACAGGCGGAGTGGAAGGTGGATATCCAAAGGTCGTTAACGTCCATGCCCAGCGAAGAGGCGATTCGGTTACGCATTTCAGCCGCCGCCTTGTTTGTGAAGGTGACGCAGAAAATCGCCCACGGCGGTACGCCGGATTCGATGAGGCGCACCATCCTGGTGGTTATCACGCGCGTCTTGCCGGAACCGGCCCCCGCCAGCACCAGCGCGGGCCCGCGAATGTGCGCAACCGCTTCGGCCTGTCTGTCGTTAAGATGCTCCGTTTTATCTTTCATCGCACCCTGGTTTCGGTAAGGAGCGCGTCGATCTCCTTTTTTACCGTCTCGAACGGGTACGCGCCGCGCATCGTCTTTTTACCTTGCCGTTTTTTAGCAAAACCATCGTCGGCGTCGCGTTTACACCCAGGCTGCGGGCGCGCTTCATATCGCGGTCCACCTTGGCCTTTACCGCCTTTTGCATATCCGGGTCTTTTGCCACGCGTTTAAGCCTCGGCTCGACGTACTCCCGTATCCTTTCCTGGTTTTCGAATATCCTGAACCTCTCCTCAAGGTATTTGTCGCGCCCGTAATA
>BTTC01000294.1:0-2457 GCA_036244935.1 bacterium
ATCCCCCCTTCGTCAAGTAAGGAGGGGGCCGTTTGCAACGGCTTACGTCCATGGGGTGTTTCCCCCGATTGTCATCCTGAGCTGTTTGCCGTGAGCTTGCCGAACGGTCGAAGGACGAACCATGACAAGCATTAATAGTACATACAAAAACCCTGCGGGCCGCCTTCCCCTGCATCATAGGGAAGGATCATTCGCAGCAACTATCATTTTATGAGTTTTTCCGCGGGTCTCTGGTTATAATCGCCTGGTATGTTAAAGTCCGTAAAATTCGTAACCGGAAACCCCGGCAAACTGCGCGAGGCGCGCGAAATACTTGGGATCGACATGGAGCAGGCGGACGTCGGCGATCTGGAGGAAATCCAGACCATCCACGTGGAAGAACTGATCCGCCGCAAGGCTGAAGACGCTTACGGTAAAATCCGCGTTCCGCTGATAGTGGAAGACACCGGCCTTGCGTTCAAAGCGTGGAACGGACTTCCCGGCGCGCTTATCAAGTGGTTCCTCAAAACCGTGGGCAACGATGGGCTGTTGAGAATGCTTGGCGGCGAAAAGGACCGCTCCGCGCTCGCGCAGTGCTTCATCGCGTATCACGACGGAGTCGGGATCGAGGTTGTAAAGGGCGAAATCGCGGGAACGGTTGCGCTGTCCGTAAGGGGAGAAAACGGGTTCGGGTGGGACAAGATATTCATCCCCGAAGGGCATAACAGGACGTTCGGCGAAATGGCGTCCGAAGAGAAAAACTCCTTTTCCATGCGTAGGCGCGCGTTCGAAAACCTTAAAAAACTGATGAAACAAAAATCAGGTTTTTAAACCTTTATCCCCGGTTAAGAAAATGCAAAATATCCATGTTGTTGAAGTATCTTCGTTTGCCCCTCCTCGGCTCACGAGGAGGGGCGCAGGGGTGGTGTCCAATCAGCTTTTAAAAATAAATAAGGGAAAACCCCTCCGCCTGCCTGCGGCAGACGCCTCCCCTTATTGCCTTACGGCAAGGGGAGGAAAAGTGCGGTCGGCTGCCTTATAAGGGAATCAAGGGTTTTTAAACAACCCCTCAATTTACTTGTCCGAATCTTCAGCCATTTTTTTCAGATAGTCGGCATGTTTCGCGGCAAGCTGGTCATCGCTCAGCGCCAGAATCCGTATCGCCAAAAGCGCGGAGTTTTTTGCTCCCGCCGAGCCTATCGCCATAGCCGCAACCGGCACGCCGCCCGGCATCTGGACGGTTGATAAAAGCGCGTCCATCCCTTTAAGCGGCCCTGATTCCATCGGAACGCCGATAACCGGCTTGGCGGTGTGGGCCGCCACCATTCCGGCAAGATGCGCCGCAAGACCCGCAGCCGCTATGAAAACCCTCGCCCCTTTTTTTATCGACTCATCGATAATCCGCCGCGTGCGATCCGGCGACCGGTGTGCGGACGTAACGTGCAGTTCGTGCGGTACGCCGAAATTTTCCAGCAGTTCCACCGCCTTGTCCATGACGGGACGGTCGGACCGGCTGCCGATCAGTATAACTACATCCATAAATAAATCCCCTTATATTCTACCCTTCGATCCTTCGGCAGGTTCAGCCCTTCGACAAGCTCAGGGTGACAGAGGCGGTGTCATGCTGAGTCTGGCGGTGTCATGCTGAGTTCATCGAAGCATGAGATGTACTGGAACCGTGATATTAGGTCTTTCATTTGCGTCTCATTTCATTTTTATTCTATCCATGAAATCCAATTGGTATTAAACCACACCGAGGCTGTCTCAAACAGTTAAATGTGTAATAAAAATTGTTCGCGTGAATGAATAATAATACATTCTAAAAAATTTGAAATACGTAACGGCCAATTAATCCGATACTTCGCTTTGGCATTACTCTTGCCCATTACATGCGCAGAACGATAGAAGGGAAATAAGAGCAACAGGGAGGCAGAGGGCATGAATAAAATTTTTACATTCTTTTTTTTCCTTTTACTGGCGGGTTTGATAGCGTTGGCTTTGCCGCAGGCGGCCGACGCGATGAAAGGCAAGTGTATGATGAAACACAGTCATGCCTGCGACGGCAGCGGCGGTATGATGAACCATCCCAAGTTCAACGATCACTGCGATCACAGCGGTGGAGCTGCCTCCTACCCCGGCGCGCAGAACTGCTGCGGCGACCTGGCAAGCGTACAAAACAACCCGTCGTCACCAGCGTTCGCTACGCAGGCGGGCAGCGGCTCCGAACTGGCCGGACCCGGCATGTCGATAATGCAGGTTTCTACCAAGCCGCGGTCTGTAACGCGCTCGATAGATATATCAATACTCAGATAAGAAATATAACTGATAACGCAAAACAAATTACAGAGGGGAACATCCAATGCATAAAATTTTTACATTCTTTTTTTTCCTTTTACTGACGGGCTTTATCGCCTTTACCTTTCCGCAAACGGCTGACGCGATGGGCAGCGGTTGCAGCATAAGCCACGGCCATGGCTG
>BTTC01000295.1:0-2436 GCA_036244935.1 bacterium
GCGTGCGCGACAGGCGTAGCCTGCGCCATGCGGGGGTTAAAGACGATAGTTTTATCCATAGATATAGCCCACAGCCTTTCCGATTCCTTTAACCTGCCTGTTCATATCCTGGATAACCACGGGGGTAAGCCGGTCGAGGTTCGTGAAAACCTGTATATCCAGGAGATAAATCTGCAAAGCGAGCTTGACCAGCATTGGAAGGAGTTGCGTTCGTCTCTCAGTCTTTTAATGAGAAGCGGAGGTGTTAACGATGTGCTGGCCGAGGAACTTGCAATCCTGCCGGGCATGGATGACGTTATCTGCCTTCTTTATATAAACACGTACATCCAAAACGGGGAATACGACGTAATAATACTCGACAGCGCACCCACGGGCGAAAGCCTCAGGTTCATAAGCATGCCCACCACCATCGAGTGGTACATGCAAAAGCTGTATAACCTCAAGGGAAACGTGGCGCGTATAGCCGTTCCCCTTATGAAAATCATGGGAGGCAAAAAGGAGAGGGGGGAGATCGGTAAACTGCAAAAATTGTATAAGCAGCTTGGAGCAATCAGAGAAACCCTGATTAGCAACGATATCACGAGTGTACGGCTGGTATGTAATCCGGAACGGATGGTTATTAATGAAACGCTGCGCGCGTACATGTATTTCTGTCTTTACGGTATGTCGGTGGACATGGTGATTGTAAACCGCATTATCCCTGATAGCGCCAACAACGGATATTTTGACGAGTGGCTGAAGGAACAGAAAAAATACCTTGAACAGATAGAGAACCACTTCGTGCCCGCAAAAGTGGTGAAGTCCAAACTTTTCCCGACGGAGGTAAACGGACTTGAGGGTCTTGAACGTTACGCGGGTGAGCTGTTCAACGGTCTCGAACCGGAAGAAATTTACTGCAGGGATAAACCTTATGAGATATCGACCGAAAAGGGCTGCCGCTTGTTTAAAGTGAAACTTCCGGGGGCAGGCAAAGAGCACGTCGATTTATTAAAAGAGCGGGACGAACTTATTATACGAGTAGGTAACTTCAAGCGTCATATATGCCTGCCCAAAATCCTGGCGGGCATGAAACCGCAATTCGCCAAATACAGGGACGATTTTCTTACAATCCGCTTTGTGGACGAAACGGCGCCATAAAAAGTATTTTAAAAAAGTCAGGAGTTGGGCCTCGAACTTGACGCGGCAAAACACTTTATCGAAGACGCCGTCCCGCATTAAAATTTCGGTAGTGTATCAGTTTGAATATATACGCACATGAAGAAAGCGGTTTTTGCAATAATCCTCCCCTTGCGCGAGCAGAAGGGGAGGTGGCTGCCGCAGGCAGTCGGAGGGGTTTTCCTATATTCCAAAAGGTTTATGGACATCACCTTTAACGGGAGCCGTTGCAAACGGCCCCCTCCTCGTGAGCCGAGGAGGGGAAATTGTCGTCAGCCGTTGCAAACGGTTTGTCGTGAATCAGATTTGGTTGGGGTCATAAAATTTGAAGTTTTCAAACTGATACACTATCAAAATTTCACCTGGGTATTTTTCAAACTTACGGCCATGATATAATATAGGTAAGCATACATACTTAAGCTAATATCACTGGTCGGAAGGCAATTTTGAAGGTCGTTAATTAACAGGCTCCCCATTAATTTATAAATAATTACTATCGGGCATGCGCATTATTGTTGTTGATGATTTTGGCACAATGCGGCAGATAGTAAGAACCGCCTTGGTCAATCTGGGTTTTACCGACATCGTCGAGGCCAGGCACGGCAAGGAAGCCCTGGACAAAATAATCGCCAACCATGACATTGCGGGAAAAAAGATAGAGATGGGTATAATCGACTGGAATATGCCAATCATGACCGGCGTGCAGCTGCTGCAAAAGATAAGAGAGGATAAGAGGATTGATAATTTTATCTTCCTTATGCTTACAGCCGAGCAGGAGGGCGACAAGGTTGTTACCGCCCTGCAATCCGGAGTGGATGAATATCTCGTCAAGCCGTTTAATCACGGCACGTTTAAAGGAAAGCTGGTCAACATTGCCAAAAAAAAGTTGGGAAAGATAGAAAAGGAGATCGAAGAATTCTTTTTGAAAAATGCCGAATTTGAATCAAAGCCGGTAGATGCCGACTCCAGTGAAAAAGAAAAAATAACTGAATTCAAAAAGAGAATTCTTCAAGCCGGTGAAATTATTCCATGGAGCTGCTTGGGTCCGTTGGCCTTGGGCAGGATGTATATGCAGTTTAAGGGTTACGAAAAGGCGGAGGTTCAACTTCGCAAGGCGGTTTCCATCGAATTCGGCGTGGCGGAGGCCCATAAACTTTTGTCGCCTGTTCAGCGACAATAAAATCTCCCGTTTGACGACAATTAAAATTCCCGTTTTTTAGCGTTGGGATAGGCTATCCAAGTCGAACATTATTTTATGGGGGCTTGGATGGTTACAGATTT
>BTTC01000296.1:0-2404 GCA_036244935.1 bacterium
ACATCAAAAAACCTGACGAAGCGCAAAAGGCGGAAATCGTTAAAAAACTGGCGGCAGACAGCTCGATTTCACTCACCGACCGGGCAATCGGGTTCATATTGGAACGCTCGCCCCGATCCGTCGAAAATCTGCGCCGTCTGGTCGGCCTGCTGGAGAAAAACAGCGCATGCAGCGGAAAACGAATCGGTTTACAACTGATAAGGCGCGTGATAGAGTCCGGGAAGGGATGAAGAGAAGAAAAGAAGGCGGAAGAATCGGACATCACGGTAAAAAGATAGATGTATTGGAGTGCGCCAATTGCGGATGCCCCAACGCTCCCGGTGCGTCGAGATGTATGTACTGCAGGTCGGAGATGGAACGCAAAAGTCCCGGTTTTTCAAATGCGGCGTTTTACTACGTTAATTTTTTTAAATCGTATTTCGCTACCGTTGTTTTCCGTTTTTCCAATTCAATGGGGAACCGTTTGGGCAGGCTTTTATTAACGTCTATTTTGGCCTGCGTCCTCGGCGCTACCGGAGTTTTTCTTATCCTTCGAGCCATCGACGGGGGAGGTTTTTTCTACTGGTCGGTCGGCTCTCTTTGCCTTGCTTACGCGGTTTCGCTTAGCGCGTGTTCATACGACGCATTCCGAAAATAAGACCGGCTATAGCGTTTCAAGCTCTGGCAGATACGATAGATTTTCCGACAGGTCTGAATATCAGATAGTGCATCAGTTTGAAAATCCTAAATTGTCTAATCCCTCAAAAATCTGATTCACGGCAAACATCCCCTCTTCGGCTCACGAGGAGGGGCGCAGGGGTGGTGTCCATAAACCTTTTGGAATATAGGAAAACCCCTCCTGCGCCTCCCCTTCTGCTCGCGCAAGGGGAGGATTATTGCAAAAACCGCTTTCTTCATGTGCGTATATTCAAACTGATACGCTACCGAATATCAAGACATTACGTATGTGCATCGTATTCATGGTAAAGCAATATGCTTTAAAATATTACAAAGCCTCCGTATCCCACGACCGCGTCCCTTCCGCCCTCAATATCGCCGGACGTGGCGTATTTTACCAGCTTTGCCCGCCGCGCCCCGTTTTGCCTGCACGACTCCATTGCGACGGCCACCGCAGGCGCACCGCACAAACCCTGATTCAGTTTTACATTCTCAAGCAATGCGGCGTAGTCCATCGACTCGACCGCCTTTATGGTTGCGCGATCTATCCTTCTAGCCGCAGGGTCGGGGAGGTAATGCGACATATCACTGCTGGCGACCACCAATGCGCCGAAACTCTCCGCAGCGGCGGCAACGGCCCCGGAAATTTCGGCCAGGTCCGATTTATCATGGGTATAAAGCGATATGGGCGCAATCGAAACGTCCGCGTTGCGTGCGTAAAGAAACGGAATTATGACTTCCAAAGAATGCTCACCTGCGTGCGCGGCGGAGTCGTACTCGATGAGCGGGCACTTTTGCGATATGGCATCGCACAGCCCGCCGTCTACGGGAACCGTTCCGAAGGGGAATTCCCAGCCGCTGGAATCGTCAAAAGCCGCGACATGCCCCGCGCCCTTGTGGTTGGGGCCCAGGATTATAACCTTGTCCGGCACGCGGATTCCGCCGAACAGAGCCCCGGCCACATGCCCTGAGTAATACCAACCGGCGTGCGGCGATATCGCCCCCATGACTTTTTCGGATTTTATTAAAGCCGCGCCGGAAAGATGATTTTTCACCTCGGCCAGAAGATAATCGCCGACCGCCGGGTAAAACGTACCGGCCACTGCCGGTTTTCTTGTACCGTTTATGCCACCGCTCATTTTCATCCCGCTTTAATTTTTTCTGAAAGAGACGCGGACTGTTTTTTCTTCATTATGCTCATATAAAATTTCAGATATCTTTTTGCCGAATTTTCCCACGAGTTATCCCGCGCCATCGCGTTTTTAACTATTTTTCGCCATTCATTTTTCCTTATCTAAGAAAGGCTGAAAGCTAAAGACTGAAGTAAATCTGCCTAACTCTATTGTTTTCTCTATAACCTATAGTCTTTAGCCTAAACACCTAATTAGTTACCATTTTATTATTGCCGAGCCCCAGGTAAGACCTCCGCCAAAAGCCGCCATCAGGATAATATCATCTTTTTTAATCCTGTTTTTCTCAACGGCTTCGTCTAAAGCAAGCGGAATTGAAGCTGCGGAGGTATTTCCGTATTTCATTACGTTCATAAAAACTTTTTCAGTTGGCAAACCGATTTTTTTCGCTACAGCGTCGATTATTCTTTTGTTGGCCTGGTGAGGAATTAACAGGCTGACGTCATCAATGGAGTACCTGTTATAGCTCAGCGCTTCTTTTGCCGCGTCAATCATAAACCTTACAGCAATTTTAAATGTTTCATTTCCTTTCATCCTGATAAACTGTTTTTTTTCCT
>BTTC01000297.1:0-2392 GCA_036244935.1 bacterium
AAAAAGAAATTATCGCCACGGAAATAAGCAACAAGATCGTCAACCAGGCGGGCGTCAGCTTCATTTTAAACATGGAGCGCGCAACCAGCCGCAAACCCTGGGAAGTAGTGCAGGCGTATATTATCGCCGAAAACCTGCTGCAGGCCGACGAGTTAAGGAAAATGATCTACGAACTGGACAACAAAATCGATGCCGCCGACCAGAACGGATACCTTCTGCTGGTGGAGGACATAATTTCCCATATTGTGTTATGGATGCTTATTCACATGCCGGAAGAACGCATCAGCTTCGATTTAATAGGCCAATACCAGGAAACCGTAAACCGCTTCAAGGAAGAACTGCTGGAACAAATAGAGTCCATCCGCTCCATGAAAAAAGGCGCTATCGGCGGCATGGTGAAAGACATGGCAAAACGCGGCGTTGGAGAAAAACTTGCAAAATGGATGGTAATCATCCCGTACCTGAAAGACATAATGCCCATTATCGCCATAAAGGAGGAGCGGCATGCCGATTTCATACAGACGGGATTCCTTTTCATAGTAGTCACATACAGTTTCGGGATAGACTGGATTTCATCGGCGCTGGAAAACTATCCTGCCGGGACAACGTGGGAAAAAAAGAGCATCGAAAACCTGATGGCAGAAATGGAAAAGAACCGCAACCGCATTGTGACGAAGATACTGGGTTTCAGACGCAAAGAAGAAGAAGTGGAGGCCGCATTCCGAAATTACATGGCTGAAAAAAACGCGGATATGAAAAATTACCACGACGCAATGGACACAATAAAACACGAAAGATCCAACGACCTGCTGGCTCTTGGCGTTCTTACACGAATGCTGACCGACTTCGCATGAACTTGCCGCGCCGTACCTTTCTTTACGCACACTTATCAAGTTAAGCGCAGGCGGGAAACACCGGGGGGGCCGTACAAAGCCCCCCCCCCGGCATCATAAACAGAAAACTGACAGTGCCCGACCACCGATAGGATCGGAATATACAAAACCCGCACAGGTTTCATAATCCCTGCTTCACCCCCCGGCGGTGCGGTTTTTTACTTCTTTTTCTTTTTCTTCGCTGCTTTTTTCTTTTTTGCTACCTTCTTCTTTGCTGCTTTTTTAACTACCGCCTTTTTCTTCGCTACCTTTTTCTTTTTCTTTGCTGCTTTTTTCTTGGCCATTTGCAACCCCCTTTCTTTTATAGGATTTTAATCACGCTATCGCCCTGGGTCAGGTAATAACGCGCATAAAAGGATTACTTGATCCCGATATCAAGTTGTCTGTCCTCATATTTTTTTAACAGGTGCTCTACGGCGGTTCTGAACAAAACGGCTTTAGTCACCTGAAGCTCTTTTGCGATCTTGTTGAGCATCACCACCTGATCCTCGTAAAGGTGCGTTGTTACCGGAACTTTCTTTTTTGAACCTGTCATTATTAAACTAAAATCTTCAAAATAATATTTTCAAATACACCAATCCATCTTTTAAATACAATTATGATCTTTGTAAATATTTTAGTCAATACCATATTTACACATATTTTAAAACCTGTCAACAAAAAATCTCGCCGTCCCGACCATTTTTTCAGTTACTGTTATCTATAGCGTTTCAAGCTCTGGCAGATACGATAGATTTTCCAACAGGTCTGAACATCAACGTATTACGTATGTACATCGTATCTATGGTAAAGCAATATGCTTTAAGCGATGCGCCGGACGGCTCCTTGCGGGAACGCGCGGGTTTACGCGTTAAACAACAGTTCGCGCAGTTTATTTGCCAGTTCCGGGTTCGGGGTTGCTTCCGGCAAATGGGGCTGCGTTGGCAAAACGCCTTGCACGCCGAATACGCGCAAGATTTCACCCGCGCCCGCAACATTGCGGCATCCGTTTATCGACGCGCCGGACGAATTGATATTGCAAAAATTTCGATCGGGATTTTTTAATATTATACTTTCAAAATTTTTAAGGTAGCTCAAAAGGTTTGCGTGCGTAATTATGGAATGCCCTTCAACCGAATCGATTTTCAGATTTTCGTAGACGTTCACCATATCCCTTACAGCCGGGTAATCCCGACGCATTGCCGGCTCGTCCGGCATAATCCCTGAAAATGTCGCGCGGTTGTAAGGTACGCCCTTCGGGAATGCGAAGTCCTGGCCGATGATGCCGATGGGGTTTGCACCGGTCTTGACCAGAATATCCAGACCAACGCAAGAGACCGACCCCCCCGCTTCGGATACGCCCCTGTCCATAACCAGATGTTCCGCCTTTCGGAAGAGCGAATGGGATTCCTTTATGGCCGCAAACCTGCGTCCCGAGAATTTTTTTACAACCCACGGGTGAGTTGCAGGGAAAAAAATAAGAGGCGCAACCGCATCCCGACCGAAGTGGTAGACGGACG
>BTTC01000298.1:0-2363 GCA_036244935.1 bacterium
CGCTGGAAAAATCGCAAAGGATACCCGACGTAACGCTTAGCGGCGGAATCCGTTACTACAACGAAACGGATAACGACGCCTTCGTATTCGGGCTTTCCATGCCGATTCCCGTTTTCAACCGCAACCGCGGAGGAATAGCCTCGGCAAAATACGATGTTTTGAAGGCAAGGGATGAACTTCGCGTACTGGAACTGTATCTAATGGCGGAACTTTCCGCCGTTTACTTTGAGCTGTCCACCTCCTTCATCGAGGCGGTGGCGTTGGAAAATGAAATTATACCGTCTGCGGAAAAAGCATTCAGGGCGACGCGGGAAGGTTACCGGCAGGGAAAGTTCGGCTATCTGGAGGCGCTCGACGCACAGAGAACATTCTTTGCAACAAGGGAAAGGCAAATATCAGCGCTTGCTACTTACCGCAAGGCATTGGCGGATGCGAATCGCTTGATAGGAAGAAACCAGATGGAGAAAAGAAGATGAAGAATATAACGAAATTCCTTATGGGAAAAGCGATCGTACTTGTTCTAACGCTGTTGATTACGCAACCATCCTGCTTTTCAGGTTCCGGTGAAAATACGGCATCAACCGGAGAACACGCGGGCGACGGGCATGATGAGGAAAACCATGGCGAAGAAAATGAACATGAAAATAATAAAGTTGTCCGGCTGTCCGAAGCAGAGCTTGAAGAGTTCGGCATCGAGATAGCCGTGGCGGAATCTGGTGAGCTTGAAATCCGCATCGATTTGCCGGGAGAGATTATTCTCAACGAAAACCGCCTGGCTCATATCGTTCCGCGCGTACCCGGCGTAGCCATTGAATCCCGCAAAAACGTCGGGGACCCGGTTCGTAAAAATGAAACGCTGGCCGTGCTGGAAAGCAGGGAACTGGCCAATGCAAAGGCGGAACTGCTGACTGCGCGCGCAAGAAAAGCCCTTGCCACCGCCAATTACAGCCGTGAAAAAGATCTCTGGGAAAAGAAGATAACTTCGGAACAGGAATACATCAGCGCAAAGCAGGCTCTGGCCGAAGCGGAGATCGAGCTTCGCTCTGCCGAATTGAAACTCCACGCCCTGGGATTTTCGGAAAAATATATTAACAATCTTCCCACTCATCCCGACGCTGAGTTTACCCGGTACGAAATTACTGCGCCGTTTGCCGGAACAGTAATAAAAAAACATATAACGATTGGTGAAATGTTCAGTGAAAATAGAACCGTTTTCGTAATCGCGGATTTAAGCAGCGTGTGGGTAAATTTTTCCGTTTACCAAAAAGATTTGTCATTCGTAAAAAAGGGCCAGCCGGTAAACATCGTAGTGGGACATGGAATAACCGATGCCAAAGGCGTGATATCCTTCGTAAAACCGATTGTAGGCGAGGATACCAGGACGGCTCTTGCAAGGGTTGCGCTTCCGAACAGGGACGGCAAACTCCGCCCCGGACTTTTCGTAACCGGGAGCGTAATCGTTGAGAAAATTAAGGCGCCGTTGCTTGTTCCCAAAACGGCCATCCAGATAATTGACAACGAGAAAACGGTTTTCGTAAAAACCAAAGAAGGCTTCAAACCGCGGCAAATCAAAACAGGCCGTTCAGACCAAACAAGGGTTGAAATAACTTCCGGGCTTTTGCGGGGTGAAAAGTACGCGGCGGTCGGCGCCTTTACCCTGAAAGCGCAACTTTCCAAGTCATCTTTCGGCGAAGGGCACGGCCACTAGGCCGCAGGGAAAAACCATGAAAAACATTATCAATTACGTTCTTGTTAGCAAATTGCTTGTAGTAGCCATGACCCTGCTTGTGCTGACCGGCGGGTATTACAGCTATAAACAGTTGCCGGTGAATGCGTTTCCAGACGTTTCGCCTAACCTTGTCCAGATATTTACCGAAACGGAAGGGCTGGCGCCGGAGGAGATAGAAAAATACGTAACCTATCCTGTTGAAACTTCCATGAACGGCCTGCCCGGCATAACAAACGTCCGCTCCGTTTCCAACTTCGGACTGTCTGTGGTAAATGTCTATTTCGAAGACGGGATGGATATATATTTTGCCCGACAACTCGTTGGCGAGCGTTTGCAGGAAGCGCGCACACAGATACCGGAAGGTTTCGGCGACCCGCAGATGGGGCCGATTTCCACCGGCATGGGGTTGGTGCTTTTTTACTATCTTGAGGACACCACCGGACGCTACACGTTGGAAGAATTACGCACTGTCCAGGACTGGCTTATAAAATTCCAGCTTCAAACCGTTCCGGGGGTAACCGAGATACTCGGCATCGGCGGGTTTGAGAAGCAGTTCCACGTGGTTGTAAACCCGGATGCCCTGTTGCGCTACAAGGTAACAATCACAGAGGTGATGGATATCATAAGGGAGAAC
>BTTC01000299.1:0-2359 GCA_036244935.1 bacterium
ACTTTATACATTTGGCGTTCGTGTTCTTTCTGCTTGCGTACCTGCCGTTTTCCAAGTTCTCGCATATGATTTACAGAACAACGGCGATGGTGTTTGCAAGGGGTGTTGGCCGTCAGAAAAAAGGATAGATTTTTTTTCATAGAAAAGGGGAAATTAATTCATGGCTTCTAAACTCGTAAATCCACACGGCAGTAAAAAACTAAAGCCGCTTCTGCTGAAGGGCGAAGCGCTGGCAAGGGCCAAAAAGAGGGCTAAAAAACTCAAGGAGTTTCGTTTAACGTCCCGCGAGGTGGGCGATCTGATCATGCTGGGCATCGGCGCGTTTACCCCGCTGGAAGGTTTCATGGGCAAGGCGGACTGGCGTGGGGTTTGCGCTAAAATGAAAACCAAAAGCGGCGTATTCTGGCCGATACCCATCACGCTTTCCCTGTCCGAAGAGGAAGCGGGCTCGATTAAAAAGGGTGAACAGATAGCGCTTGTTTCCAACGAAACGGGCGAACTGATGGGCAGCATGACCGTAAAGGATAAGTATCAACCCGACAAAAAGTTAGAGTGCAAATCCGTGTTCGGCACTACGGACGGCGAGCATCCCGGCGTCGCGAACGTCATGTCGCAAAAACCGGTGAACATCGGCGGCCCGGTTAAGGTTTTCAGCGAAAGCTACTTCCCGAAAGACTACAAGGGGCTTTACCTGAGGCCGGATAAAACCCGCCGGATGTTTGAAAAAAAGGGCTGGAGTACCGTCGCCGCGCTGCAGCTGAGAAACCCGATGCACCGCTCGCACGAGTATCTGGCCAAGATTGCCATAGAGATATGCGACGGCGTGTTTATCCACCAGCTTGTAGGAAAACTGAAACCGGGCGACATACCCGCACCGGTACGCGTTGATGCCATCAATGTCCTTACCGAAAAATACTTCGTTGACGATACCGTCATAATGGGCGGCTATCCGCTCGACATGCGATACGCCGGTCCGCGCGAGGCGCTTCTTCATGCCCTGTTCCGCCAGAATTTCGGATGCTCGCATCTTATAGTGGGCCGCGACCACGCGGGCGTGGGCGAGTACTACGGACCGTTCGACGCGCACAAGATATTCGACGAAATCCCCAAGGGTTCAATGGAAATACAACCGCTAAAGATAGACTGGACGTTTTTCTGCAACAAGTGCAACGGAATGGCATCAATGAAAACGTGCCCGCACGGTAAGGACGACAGGATACTTCTCAGCGGTACGATGCTGCGAAAGATGCTTTCCGACGGCGAAGAGGTATCATCAAAGTTCAGCCGCCCGGAAGTGCTTGAGATATTACGTAAATATTACGCGGGACTGAAGGACAAGGTAGAGATCAAACTGCATAAGTACGCTAAGGGCGAGTAAGCTTGTAAGGGTTAAACCGTATCTTGGTACAGGCCGGAAATGGAATGCTTATAGCGTTTTATACTCCGGCGGTGCCGAAACAAGATTCTGCTCTTTTAAAGCGCAACGTCGGCGGCAGGGGTAACGCTTTGCCGCCGATTTTTTTTATTTTCATATAGAGACCCGACGCCGGTATCTTGGGGGTTTTCATCTCGACGAAAACAGAAGTACCAACAAAATTTTTCCTTTTTACCAAATTTTTGTATCTATAATCCTTTTTGTGCAGGCATAAGCGGAATCTATTCCTTTAAAAACCTACGTCTATCCTATTGATTGTTAGGTGTTTATTATTTTCATAGCGTTTTTGGCCCTCTCTTTGCTTATACAGAGGGGCGAGGAGGCAAAAAGTTATGGTAAAAAAAGTGTTAAGGAAATCAAACAATCAATTTATAAACGGTACTCGGATATGCAAGCATTGCAACGGGCACCTCAGATATTACCACGGGACGCTTACATGCCTGATGTGCGGACGTGACGTTGACCACGTCTGCCAAGAGTGTATGGACAATGAGGATCTGCTGGTAAAGACTGCGTAGTTAAGGGTTTTTCTCCTACTAACATCCTTACGCGAGCACCTTGCAAGTCCTCATTTTATCCACGGATGAGACGGGGCAACACAATCTGATTTGGCGGCGGAACATATCGCCGCCGCCAAATATTTTTCTCTTCCGCTTCATAATAATCAACTCCGCAATTGCGAGAGTGCGGAATTCATCATGCCGTGAAAAGTCCGCCTATCCGGCAGTTTCATTTTCTTCTTGTTTCCCATTCTGCATTGTACTACGCTTCTCAGCTGGCTGAGGCGCCCTTCCAATGAGGAGTAGAAACCTCTGAAAAACTCTTTTGTTTTCGTGTAAATGTTTTAAAATTGTTTAAAACGAAAACGTAAATTTAAGGGGGTAGAAGTAATGCAGGTTACATTCGGTATGATTGAGGACCAGA
>BTTC01000300.1:0-2357 GCA_036244935.1 bacterium
CGTTGCGTATATGGCCTCGTCGTATCCATAATAATCGTCCGCGAAAAAAATATGGGCGCTCATCTCGCCGGCAAGGAGCGCCTTTTCGTCGTTGAGCCTTTTTTTGATTAGCGAGTGCCCGGTTGCGTTCATCAACCCCACGCCGCCGAACCTCCTTATATACTCAGGAAGGTTCTTCGAGCACTTTACATCGAATATAACCTTGCCGCCGCCGTTTCGCATCAAAACGTCGCGCGCAAAGATCATCAATATTTGGTCGCCGTAAAGGAGTTTGCCGGTCTCATCAACCACGCCTATGCGGTCTGCGTCGCCGTCGTACCCGATGCCGATTTCCGCCCCATGTTCAACCACCGCTTTTTTCAGATACTCCATATTTTTTTCCACGGTGGGATCGGGATGGTGATTCGGAAACGTACCGTCCGGTTCGCTGTAAAGCTCCACAACGTCGCATCCAAGCTCCCTTAAAAGCCTGGGCGCCACAAGTCCGCCGCAGCCGTTGCCGGAATCCACAACCACTTTTATAGACCGGTTCAGCTTAACCTTTTCTTTAACCATCTCGATGTATGGATCGGTTATGTTGAATTCCTCCATTCCGCCGCTGCCGGTCGTATGATCGCCTTTTTCCATCTCCTTCGCGATTTTCTGGATCTCTTCGCCGTAGATGGTTTCACGGTTAACGAGCAGTTTAAAACCGTTAAACTCCGGCGGGTTGTGGCTTCCGGTAATCATCACGCCGCCCTGTACGTCAACATGAAACTGCGCGAAGTAAAGAAGCGGCGTAGGAACCACGCCTACGTCCACAACCGAGCAGCCGGTGGAGCGGATGCCTGTAGATAATTGCTCGAAAAGTGAATCGCTGCTTATACGCACGTCCCTTCCCACGGCTATCTTTTTGCCCCCGATTCTTGCAACGCGCGAACCGATGGCCTTACCGAGGTTTTCTACAACGTCCGGCGTAAAATCGTCTTTAACGACCCCGCGAATGTCATACTCCCTGAAAATCTGTTTGTTCATTATCTTTACCTCATTCTTTGTACAATCCTGCACGCAGCATTTATCAACATAATAAAGCTTTATACAATTCTTGCGAATTTCAGAATCCAGTTCCTATGATTCGCGCATCTGCTCGTAAAGTCGGTCAGTCATTTCTTCCTCTTTCCTCGAAAACCTATCCTGGTTTTTTTCGCATCCGGGGGTGTCATCAACTGACGGATGGCATCGAAAATCACTTTGAATTGTGCATCGTACTTCTTTTCCATGTTATTCAGCTTGCGGGCCAATTCTGCATTCGAGGCGAGCATCTGCCTGAGTTTCACAAACGCCCTCATTATTTCTATATTGACCTTAACTGCCCTTTTACTATTCAAAACACTGGAGAGCATGGCCACCCCTTGCTCGGTAAAGGCATAGGGCAAATAGCGTCGACCACCCCATCGACTTGAGGTGCCAAATTGGAACCTCAAGTTCTCAAACTCTTCTTTATCGAGTCGAACCATAAAGTCTGCCGGAAAACGATCAATGTTCCTTTTAACGGCCCGCATCAACATTTTTGTCTCTACCCCGTAGAGCTTCGCGAGGTCAGCATCTAACATAACTTTTTCGCCTCGAATTAGCAGAATTTTCTTGTCAATCCGCTCTACTGGAACAAGCGCCTTCATTCTTTCTCCAAACTTGAGGTGCCAAATCCCTTATTCTCCATAACCCAGCACCTCCGAGTTTTTACTTCAAAGCATTTCATAGTAGTCTTTTATTTTTAAGGCCATTAGCTTTCGGCGTTCTTCGAGAAATTCGTCGTAGTGTTCCACCGTTTTATTTTCCATACCTTCCGGAATGCAATGGAGCGCATAATTTTCCCGCATTTCATCAGGATCACAGATTGCGCCATATGCCGCTTTGCCGTTCTGGCAATGTGTAAGCAACTCGCTGAAGTATTCACTTGGAGCATGGTCTTTGATGGAAATGTTTATTTCGCTCTGCATCATGACGTAGTTTGCAATCTGGTTGTACTTCCCGCGTTTTAGGCCATTTTTCTTTAAATAGTTTTTGGGGAAAAGGTGATGAACATCTCCGCGGTGCGTAATCAGGTCTCGCACCGTTATATCCCTTGAAAGGAAACCTTTGTCGTTATTTTTTACCTGAGATGCCAGATAAACCTTGAAATATGGGCTGGAGGCTACAGATGTATTCATCTGTTGTGGCAAGCCTGCCTCCCAAAAGGCAGTGGATAGTTCCGCTTTTTCCACGTCGTCAAGGTATCGCTCTACCCCGAATTCGTCTATGCGCTGGATATCAAAATCGAAACTCGATTCCGGAGAGCCTGAGTAGCGACCGGTAAGAATGGACATTACCAGCCAACG
>BTTC01000301.1:0-2356 GCA_036244935.1 bacterium
ACTATACGGCCGTCTACCACCTCCATGGAAGTGGTGGCATCCTTAACGCCCATTTTTGACAGGATGTTTTCGAGGAACGCCCTGGTTTTTTCCGCTTTATCCAGCAAGTCCGAATCGGGTTTTGATGAACAATAGTCCTGTCCTTCCTCAAAGGCCTCTTTTTTAAGCCTCCCCCGCACGCGCACCACTTTTCTACCCAGTCCCAGTAATTTGCTGTGCTCGCCAAGGTTTTCTATTTCCACCTCCGAACGGTCGGCGCCGAGAGTGGCCAGTATCGCGTCCAGCGCATCCTCGAACGTGGCGCCTTCCGCCTCCGTCCAGTCCATCAGGCCGGCGCTTCCTCGCTTTTGGACTTGCTTATGTGGAACTGCTGCGCGATAGAAAGGACGTTGTTGACAAGCCAGTAGATGACGAGTCCGCTGGGGAAGTTAAGGAACATGATCGTGAATATCACGGGCATAGCCAGCATCAGGTTTTTCTGCATCGGGTCCGTACCGGCTGGAGAAAGTTTTTGCTGGAGGAACATGGAAAGCCCCATAAGGAGCGGCGATACGTAGTATGGGTCCTTAAGGGACAGGTCGGTAATCCAGAAGATGAAATGCGCGCCTTTCAGCTCTATGGAGTCCAGCAGCACCCTGTAAAGCGCTATAAAGACCGGTATCTGCATAACCATCGGCAAACACCCTCCCAACGGGTTTATCTTGTGTTTTTTGTACAGGGCTACAAGCTCCTCGTTCATTTTGCTCTTGTCGTTTTTGTACCTTTGCTGAATCATCTTCATATGCGGCTGCATCTGCTTCATCTTGTTCATGGATTTAAAACTTTTGTGCGAAAGCGGATAAAAAATGATTTTGATAATAATCGTAAGTATTATTATAGACCAGCCGTAATTGCCGGTAAATTTGTAAAACCAGTCCATGAGCTTGTAAAGCGGCTGTGAAATGAAATCAAGCCACCCGTAATTTATCATCCTTATGAACTCGTTGTCGATTTTGCCAAGTTCCTCATGGCTTTTTGGTCCAGCGTACACGGAGAGACGGTTGGCGGGTCCTTTCTTGCGTGCGACAAGCTGCAGCGTGGTGGAGTAATCTTTTTTGCCGACCTTGCGGTTTATGACTTTCGAACTCTCCGATTCCGGCAAAAACGCCATGCAGTAGTATTTTTTCGTAAGACCCGTCCATGCCACATTGCCCTCGTATACCATCTTTTCGCCGTCGTCAGGTTTTTCGGTGAGCCGTTTGTCCCTTATGAGCACTACCGGACCTTCGTAGGAGTAAGAGGATTCGATGTCTCCACCCAACCCCGGCCACATTAGGCCGAACGTGGAGCCGGCAACGTCCATGCCCGGATGGGATATGTTTACTTCCAAGTCAAACCGGTAGGAATCGTTATGGAATACGAGCTTTTTTTTCAGCCTGAAACCGCTTTCGAGACTGTATTCAAATATGATTTCAGCGGAAGGGTTATGCGGGGCAAGGGTAATGTAGTCGGAAGGAGCTTTTACGCTGAAAACGGATGAGTTGACCTTCTGCGTGGATTCCGGCGTGGCGAATTCGACCGTCAGCGGTTTGAACATGGCAAACCGGGATACAAGCTCGATGGGCTTTCCATCCTTATCCAGATACTTGAGCAGCTGCAGCGATGTCAGCACTCCGCCTCTGCTGGAAAGCAGCACTTTTGTAACGCCGGTATCAACGGTAATTATATTATCCGAGATTCCTGTTTCCGGTTCCGCCTCCCCGATTCCGGTACCGGAAGGCAAAAACAGCTCAGGGTCACCTGATTGCGGCTGAGCAGAAGGTTTTTTTTCGCCTTTTCCGTCGTAATTCTTGGAAAACGTTTTCGCGGACTGGGCGCGCGCGGCGCGGTTTTGTTCAATCGTGGCGCCGTATCGCTTGTAATACCATGTATTCCAGCCAACTATCAGCGCGATACCCAGCACCACCCCCATAACGACTTTTTTATCCATTATCTTACCGGATCAACTCCGCCCGGATGGAAGGGATGGCACTTGACGATCCGTTTCAGGCTCAGCCATAGTCCTTTCAAAGTTCCGTATTTTGAAACCGCATCAAGGCTGTAGTGAGAACATGTGGGATAAAACCGGCACGAAGGCGGCATAAAAGGGCTTATCGCCGTCCGGTAAACCCGGATAGCGAAAAGCAATATTTTTTTCACTTCCATAAGCTGATATTCTCCAAAACCTCCATAAAAACAGGTCAGCGCCTTAATACATCCGCCAGCTTTTCAAAGCTTTTTGCAAGCTGATGAAAATCCGTAAGGCGCGGACTCCTTTCGGCGATAATCACAACGTCAAAACCCTTAAAGAATCCGGCATGGCGCCTGAACAGTTCGC
>BTTC01000302.1:0-2343 GCA_036244935.1 bacterium
AGAACGTTTTTTCATCCCAACGCATACGTTTTCGTATCGCCGGAAGGGAGGATAACGCGGTTCCTGTACGTAAACTCCATCGACGGCAAGGACGTCGAGCTTGCTCTTGTCGAAACGGCGCAGAAGCAAATCAGACCTGCCGAGGTTATAGATCTTATCGTCGGCTTTTGCTACAGCTACAACTTCAAGGAGGGGAAATACACATACAACATACCCTTGTTCATAGCGGTCGGTTCGCTGGCCGTTGGCGTTACGTCGTTTATTGTTTCAATAATCATTTTCAAAAGACGCAGGGATGCTAAGGAGGCAGGATGATAAAAAGGTTTTTATATTTTATCGGCGCATTTGCGGTCGTGATGTATGCTGCTGTTCCCGCTTACGCATCCGGCGGCGAAAGCGCGGGCGTGGAGGATCCGGCGGTGGGGTGGGATCACCTATGGTACGAATTGATGATAGACATATGGGTGATCGGTCTTATTTTCAGCGTAACGGCTCTATATTTCATGATCAGGTACAAGGCCAAAAATCCGGACGATACGGGATGCGGACCAAAACTTTCCAGGGCTCAGGCGCTGGGATGGGCGCTGATACCGGTGTTCGTTTTCATGGCGGACGATTTCTACCTCGCCGCCAAAGGCTGGGTTTTATGGAACAAATACAGAAGGGTCCCCGCTAACGCCGTTGAAATAAAGGTGATCGGTTCCCAGTGGGCATGGGAATACGATTACGGCGACGGAGTGACCTCTGACGTGATGTACGTGCCGGCTGGGAAACCGGTTGTCCTGAGGATGACCAGCGATGACGTTTTACATTCGTTTTACATCCCCCAACACCGCGTGAAGGAAGACATGATGCCGGGCCGCGTCACTTACCTGTGGTTTTTAGCCAGGCTCGGCAAAACACTTGTTACATGTACGGAATTTTGCGGCATCGGACACTCGGATATGTACGGCGACGTAGTTGGAATACCCGAAGGAGAGTTCGATGCCTGGTTGAGCAAAGAAAAAACGTCGAGTGCGGCGGCATCGGCAGTAGAAAAATCCGTGGAACTAAACAACGGTTAAGGTGGGGGAAAAAATAAAATGAAAAAGATGAAAGAGTGGATATTTACAACCGATCATAAACGGGTCGGTATTCTTTACCTGATAGGATCGTTGACCGCTTTTGCCGTCGCGGGCTTTGTGGCCATCCTCATCCGGCTGGAACAGTGGCACGTTGGCGTGACCGTAGCGTCGGACCCGTTACAATACAACGTGTGGGTTTACTTTCACGGTACGGTGATGATCCTCGCGTTTTTAATACCGGGCCTTACCGGATTTTTTGCCAACTACTTCATACCGCTTATGATAGGCGCGCGCGACGTGGCATTTCCCAGGATAAACGCATTGAGCGTCTGGCTTTTTTGGGCGGCGATAATACTTGCGCTGCTTACTTTTGTAATACCCGATCCGCCGGACATAATGTGGACAGGTTATCCGCCGTACTCGATCCTTACGGATGGGAACACGGCGTTTTACGTCTTTACCGTTCACCTGATGGGTTTTTCATCGATACTCGGCGCGGTGAATTTTCTTGTTACAGTCATATACATGCGCGCACCGGGGATGACATGGAACAAACTCAATATGTTCGTTTGGTCAACTGTTGCGGCCTTCGTGCTGCAGCTCATCTTTATACCGGTTCTTGCGGCGGCTGTGACCTTGCTTTTGCTGGACAAATACCTCGGAACGCACTTCTTCGACCCCGCGGCGGGCGGCGACGTGCTTTTATACCAGAATCTCTTCTGGTTTTATTCGCACCCCGCCATTTACGTTATTTTGCTTCCTGCCATGGGCATCATACTGGAGATCGTTTCCACTATGTCTAAAAACCCGGTTTTCAACTACAAGGCATGCGTTTATGGTGGTATCTGGGGCGTTGTGCTGCTTGGCGGCGAGGTATGGGTACACCATCTGTATGTATCCGGCATGCCGGACTGGATTCGTTCGGGCATGATGATAAGTACCCTGCTTATATCGATCCCCGTGGGACTTATTACGATTTCGATATGGGGAACAATGTATAAAGGTTCCATAACGTACAACACGGCGATGATGTATGCGGCGGGGTTTTGTTTCGTATTTCTGGTCGGCGGTCTGACAGGCATCCCGAACGCCATGACGGTCATAGACGTTCATATAAGCGATACGTCTTTCATACATGCTCATTTCCATTACGTAATGGCGCTCAGCGCTACGTTTGCTATCCTCGGCGGCATTTACTTCTGGTTCCCGAAGATGACCGGCAGATTTGCAAACGAAAAGCTGGGAAAAATCGGATTTGGGGTCAATTTCATCGGCGTCA
>BTTC01000303.1:0-2337 GCA_036244935.1 bacterium
CCGGCCTGTTCCGTTACCAGCATCCGACCGTCGGGCAAAAACGCAGCCGCAAGCGGGGAACTCAAACCCGATACCACCGTTGTTTCACTAAAACCCGCAGGCAGCGTAGCCGCGCTTACAGGAAACGCAATCAGCGCTGAAAAGAGAAAAATGTTTCTAATAGACGCAAAGATGTTTTTTGATTTCATAATTCCACCGCTATGTTTCCTTCCCCGATCTTGCATGAAAGTACAATCACGCCCGCACCCCTTGCAGCTGCGGGGAACGCGCAGATAATAAATTATTTTTCCCACTCCCCGATAGGACGCTAACAGAACAATAGTTATCTGTCAAATAACCAAACGCGCACAAAACTTTATTTTTTTCCGCTGAATGACGAGGATCGCAAAGACCACTTCTTGGAGTTTTCCTGCAGGTCTCTACTTGTTAATTTTCGTGTCCTTATGGGCCGTGATGCGTTATTAATACGGGTGTAAAAACTTACGCTCGCAAAAATCGAGAAAATTTTTCATGTTGGGGTTAGTGAAAAAAGCAATATTAACGGCGGTACTTATCGCGCTATCGCCAAATAGCGGCGCGGCGGAAACCGTTACCGATTCAGCCGTATCAAAAAAAGCCTGTCTTACATGCCACGAGGGTATTGAGCGTATAAGCGAATTTCATCCCTTCGACTGCACCGTTTGCCACGAAGGCGATCCTGATGGAAAAAAACTTGAGGCCGCCCACAAGGGGCTGGTCGCTTCGCCCGGATCATACCCGGAAGCGGAGCGGATTTGCGGACGGTGCCACGAAGACATTTTTTACAGGGTGCAGCGCTCGCCGATGAAAACCCTTCAGGCAACGATAAACAAAACAAGATTCAGCCTTATGCTGCGGAAAAAAGGCGACGACGCCGTTTATGGATATGAGCCGCCGGCGTCGTTCCCTAATTTGAAACCGTTCGTTCCCGGGTCGCGCGTGGAATCGAAAATGGAAAAAAACTGTTTGAGCGCGTGCCACCAGGGGGTGGAAGGGCCCAAGATTTACGGAGGCTATCATAAACCGGGCTGCTCGGCGTGTCATTACCTTACGGATAACGACGGATTGTATAAAGGCGGCGACGCTGCCCTGCCCGGGGATAAACCGGGATACGGCCGCCTGCACCGCCTGACAACCGCCATACCGTTTACCCAGTGCAACCATTGTCATAACCGCTACAGCCGCGACCTTATGAACATGGAAGTTCACCTGCGGGAGGACATAGGGCCTTCGTTTGACGCCAAGCGTAAAAAAACAGCGGGCGATCATTACCTTCCGCTTGATCCGCTTGCGCCGTGCGAGAAAATTCTGGATTGCATAGATTGCCACACGCACCGTGAGATTATGGGGTACGGAACATGGATACCGGATAAAAAAGAGCGTCTTGAGGTGGAATGCGTCACCTGCCACGGTACGCCCGAATCACCGCCGCGATCAACCATTTTAAGGAAGAACGATAAGTCATTGAAATTCATAATGGTTAACCCAAACCTGCGAAACCGCGTCAAAGAAGGAGATCGGGTGGTTTTGACCGAACGGGGTAATATACTGTATAACGTAGGCGTTACGGAGTATAATGGGTACTCTGCCGAAGGAGGATACAAACTCTTGGGGAAGGTGCATAACAAGGTCTATAGATTGCCTGTCATCATAGGAAGCTCGTGCGGGGCGGATGCGTCCGAAACGCGTCCGGAACATTGCTACGTCTGCCACGACGTATCCGACGAGCAAGGAGGCGGATCATGAAAAAGACAGGAGATGTCCGCATTGGCATTCTGGGCGTGATTATCTCTTTAGTCGGGATATGCTGGATCATCTACCAGCTGATAGCGTACAATCCCGGTATCCCGCCGTTACTGATCGTTACTGTTGCCTTTTTATCCGCAACGCTCGGTTACGTGATATGCAGCCTGAAGATCAAGAGTGATCTGGACATTCTGGGAAAAGGCATAGGCCTCGCCAAGGAAGCGATCTTCAAAAAACCTATCAGTGAATCCACCGGCATGATGGTAACTCCCTCGGTAAAACAGTTTAACGAGATGTTGAAAATGCTGGACGAGAGTTTTCTGGATGTAGAAAAGTTCCAGACCCTGGTTTTGACGGAAAAAGGCAGGCTTAAGACCATCGTGGAAAGCCTTGCCGACGGACTGATATGTATCGGAAACGACCTTAAGCTGAATTTTTTCAACAGCGCCGCAAAATCCTATTTTAACATTGCGGACGAGGCTCTGGGCATGCCCGTGGATGAAATACTGCGTATCAACGAAAGAGACCTGCGGTATATGATGCAATCCATAAAGGACAGCCAACCGGGAGTCA
>BTTC01000304.1:0-2324 GCA_036244935.1 bacterium
TGTGTGCCGACTCCCTTGTAACTGAAGGTCTTTCCAGCCTTGCACGACGGGCAGGTATCCGGAACCGGAATCTCATACCCGCAGTAGTGGCATCTAAGACCTTTTCCGCTCCCGCTCCCGCTTCCGCTTCCGCCTGCCGCATGGAAAGTAAGGGTTATGGAGCAGTTGGGACAACCGATGGACGCCCGGCAGAGTGAACATTTGACGTACCACGAGGCTCCGCGATGGTTTATGAATACAAGCGTTTGCTCTTTTCTGTCCAGCCTGGCCATAATTTCCTCCACCATTTTGGTGGGAAGAATTTTGTCATCCTCTTCACCCTCTCTGGGTTCAGGCAGCGTTTTAACTGTCGGCATGGGACGCGAGTCTATTCGGCGGGAAAGTTCGCAATAGCCGTACTTGCCGTTCTTCGCGTTGTGATAGGTCTCAAGGGATGGCGTAGCCGACCCCATGACAACAACCGCTCCCGTAATGCGCCCCAACACGGCGGCGACGTCGCGGGCGTTATAGTGCGGCGATTCGGATTGTTTATAGGAAGAATCGTGCTCCTCATCCACAACGATCAGCTGTAGATTCCCCACGGGCGCGAAGATGGCCGAACGCGCACCGATAACCAGTCGCGCCTCACCCTTCTGGATACGCATCCACTCGTCCCGCCTTTGCGCCGGCGTAAGACCGGAATGGAGTAGTCCTATCTTGCGCCCGAAGTGCGCGTAAAAATTTTTTACAAGCTGGAACGTAAGCGCAATTTCCGGAACAAGCACAATGGCGCCGCCGCCGTTTTCAAGCGCCTTGCGGCAAAGGACTATATAAACCTCCGTTTTCCCTGAGCCGGTAACGCCATGCAGAAGAAGCGATTTACCAGACCTTTTATTCATTTCGCCTGAAATTTCCGCAACCGCTTTACGCTGTTCGCCGGTAAGTGATTTATCCCTGACAGATTTTCCTTCTTTCACGCCGAAACTTTCCCACTTGATGGGCTTTAGTTTGGACGAGGCGAAATAGAATTTTTCCCGTTTTTCAATAATTCCCTTTTTGATTAACTGCTTTAAAGATTTTTCCAGTTCTTTTGCAGGTGCGCCAATCTTTCGCGCAAGAGTTTTTCCGCCAAGCGGTTTTCCATGAAGGAGAGCATACAAAATTTCCTTTTTGACGCCGCTTGTGTTTCCCACTTCCCCCGCGACGGCTGCGTATGAGATTTTTTTAATAATCGACTGCTTCGGTCCGATCATTTTGAAAAATTCCCCCACGCCGCCTATGTAGTAATCAGCGCACCAAAGGGCAAGTTCCACCAGCTTTGGTGGGAATAGAGGCTCATCGTCAAGAACCTGCTTTATGAACTTCGTCTTCACGTCGGAGCGGTCGAATTTTATAAACACCCCCGTTTCAAACCGGTTCCTGAACGGCACCGCAACCCTTACGCCGGGCTTGAGTTTCGGCGCGTCCTCATCTTTGAATGAGTATACAAAACTCATCCTCAACGGCAGGAAAACGGCTATCCGAGCTACTTTTATAAATTTGGGAGAAGTCAATGTATTACCGATGAGGTGTAATGCCGCCCTTCGACAGGCTCAGGGTGACAGGTTGCCGGCTCAGGGTGACATTTTTTGTCATTTTTGTCATGGTGAGTTCATCGAACCATGTCATGCCGATCCGCGAGCTTACCAAACGATCGAACCACGATAATGAAAAAAATATAAAAACGGCGTCAGCGACGGGAACTGATTGCATACCGGTTATTTATAAGAAATCTTCAAGCAGCGCCAATGATGATTTCACGCCGCCGGCAGGCGACATTACGTATACGCCCTGCACAAGACCGCTGGTTTTTCTTAATGCCTCGCCGGCTATCCTCAAGCCTTCTTTGGCCGCATTATCTCCCGCGTTTTCAAGCCGTTTCCGCACCTCTTCCGGCACGCTCATGCCCGGCACCTCGTTATGAAGAAAATCCGCCATGCGAAGCGATGCAAGCGGCAGGATACCGATCAGAATCGGAACCTTCTTTATACTGCTTTTCTCAATCTCTTCCATGAACCTGAAAAATTTTTGCGGATCAAACACCGGCTGCGTGAAGATGTACTCCGCGCCGCTTTCCACTTTCTGGTGAAGCCTTTTTACCTCTTCGTCGAAGTTGATTGCTGCGGGGTTTACGCCGACTCCCGTATGGATTGCCGTGGGGTTTCCAAAACGGTTCCCCGCCGCGTCCATTCCGTGGTTGAGGTTATTGATGATGCCGACAAGCCCGATGGCGTCCACGTCGTATACGGCCGTTGCGTCCGGATAGTTTCCGAGTTTCGGCGGATCGCCCGTGATGGCCAGTATGT
>BTTC01000305.1:0-2315 GCA_036244935.1 bacterium
GTCAGGTTTCATGCCTTGCGCCGTTTTTCACATCAGACACCAAAAATACATGCAAAATGCACTACCCTTGCAAAACGCAACACTTAGCCGCTGTTTTTTCAACAAAAGAGGTTCTCCTCCGAAGACGTGGGAAAGCTGTTTCAATGATATTTTATTCAGGGTTGGACGTTGTGGAAAATCCGCTGTCTCCACTGATTCAAAATAGTCGTGTTTTGATGGACAAGTAGCATTATATGCGTAAATTGCGATGGAAACCTTACCGCCATGATTTGCCTTTTTTTAATGACTTTTGCTGCAGATTTTGTACGATCACCGAAGGGTTTTTAAAAAAAACGCGGCCGGTTCCTGATTTAGGGATTGGTTTTTGCATACGCAGCATGTAACGTTTGAAAAACGACCGCATCTATTGTTGAGTACTTTAATTCTTTGGGTAGGGAGAAAAAATGGAAAACATTTTAAAATATTTCAGGTACGCGGCCATGGTTACGTTCATGGCGACCATCGTTGTATGGTGGTACGCCTGCGGTGAGATGGTGAGCGAATACGATATGCCCTCCGGATGTGAGAATACAGGCAGATCCGGATGCACGCCGGGGGTTGAGGTTGACAACGTTCCTACGGGGGACAGCTCTGGGGCTGGCGGCGGCGACAGCGGCGGATACGGCCCGATAATTCCGTAGAGAGCGTGAGTATCGCCCTTCGGCAAGCTCAGGCTGAGCTCAGGCTGACAGCGCGTTATGGCGAGCTTGTTGAACCATGACCGCAAGTTGTGAAGTGCAATTTTTTGAAGGAGAGAGTTAATAATTTAACTCCGCCGGTATTGCCGGCGGTAGTGCGAACAATTCGTTAAGAGGAGGGAATAGAGGATGGAGAGTGGAAGAAATGCCGTTTATCTGACTGTACTTACGGCCTCGTTGTTTACGTTCGTGTGGTTGTCCGGCGGCCGGTTGGCTTTGCCTTCGGCTGAAGCGTGCGGCCTCGGAGCAACGTCCTGCTTCAAATGTCATAACGGTAAAAAGGCCGTCAAGCCGAGTGGCAAAGCCTGGCATACCGATCATGCGAGGGTTAATTATACCTGCCCGACCTGTCACGGCGGTTCTCCCTGGAAGAAGGCCAAGGCAAGCGCCCATAAAGGCCCTAAAGGTTTCAGGGGCGATCCCAGAAAAGATGAAAAAGCATCATGCGGAAAGTGCCATACAGAGGGGGTTCCCAAGAGCTATCCAACATCTGAGAAGTCTTCCGACGATAAAAAATCCGAATCGCTTCAAGGTGGGGATTCCGGCGTGGGCATGAAAATCGCCGGACTGAATCCGGTGCATGATGAATGCGATACCGGAAAAACCACCTCATTGAATTAAGAACGTAACTGGATGAAGAATATATTTCTGATCCAGCGTCCGGCGGCGGCAAGCGGGGGAAAGCTGGCGGCGGCGCTGGTTTTTGCGCTGATGCTGTTTGCGGTCTCGACCTTTTCACCGCCGCAGGCCTCCGCCGCGGTGAACATCGGGCCCGACAAGATAAAGACGTTCTACTACTTCCAGTGGTGGGCCAAATTACGCAATACCGGATCGGGGCCGAACGGCACGGACGAAACATACGACACTTTTTTCCGCCGCAACAGACTGGGATTTTTCGGCGACGTTAATGACACTCTGGGGTTCTACCTTCAATTCCAGGGACTGGAAAACACCCCCGACCGGCGCGTTACGCCGACCGGGGTATCGGGCGAAGGGGGATCGGAGACGTTCAACATCATCGATGCCTACCTGACGTTTTATCTGGACGACTCGTACCAGCTTATTGTCGGCAAGTTCAAAAACGCATTCAGCCGGTCAAACCTCGAAGGGTGCGCCATTCCGATAACGCTCGACAGGTCGCCTTACGTTTACGAGCCGTACCGCGTCAGCCGCGACTTCGGGTACGCCCTGTGGGGCAACCTGTGGGATGCAAAGGTGGGATACAAGCTGGCTATCATGGAAGGAAGGGACGGCAGGAGAGGAAACAATATAGAGTCCGGAGGGAAGGCATATACGCAGTTCCGATACGAGGGCAGGGTTCATCTTTCCCTGATGGGGCCGGAATTCATGTACGGCTACGGCGGTACGTATATGGGTTCAAGGCAGGTGCTGACTTTCGGAGCGGGGTATTCCTACGAGCCATCGGTCGTCTATGCCGATATGGGTGATCCCGCCGCCGGCATAGCTCCTTCCAGCACCAAGGACTACAGCGCCATGACCGTCGATGCGTTTTTTGAATACCCGTATTCCTTCGCAACCGTGACGCTTTCCGCGGCCGCATTCAATTTCTCGTGGGAC
>BTTC01000306.1:0-2306 GCA_036244935.1 bacterium
CCATAGTATCCGCCATCATGGAACAAAGAGCCTTGCGCTCCGCCGTCACGGCATTTTTGGCTTCCAGATCGATCATCTTCGTGATTTCCCTGGACATAATGCCCGCCCTCGGCGCGGCTTCCTCAAAAAGTATTTTGTTCGCCGGGAGGTTATCGGGTGAATGTGCTATATCTTCTATCTCCTGCTGGAACCCTTTAAATTCCTCGAAAAGAGTTTCCAGCTCTTGCAGTTTTTTGATGTTTGCCTGTACCGTCCAGTGTTTCGAGAACTCCTCCATCTTGGCCAGCGCTTCGCGAACCGCCTGCCATGCTTCGTGGCGCTCTGTCCTGAATTTCTCGGCGCCGAGGATTATCCAGCCTCGCAGGGCGGCAAGCGATTGATTTACGTCGTTAAGGAGCATTACGCCGGTCCGTGCGGTAGGCGCCCGGAGGTCGATGATCCTGTCCGTTATTACCTGGGTGCTCTTCACCTTCAAGGTGGAGATGGCGATAATTGCCAGTATAATGACAATCATAATCGCCGGGATGGAAAATATTTTTACAGATAGCGATTTATTACTGAACATTTAAAAACTCCTTCCAAGTTTGGGGGCTAAACTGTCAGTCTCCTCTTAGTAAAGAAATTTTACTCACTAAGGCTTACTCGACGAATCCTTATTTTCCAAGGGGGGGATAACCCGACGACGTATCCCACACTGCCCTTTTGTTTCCTTCCTCACACTACTTGTCGACTTTACCATGAAGAAAATCATCTATCAACAGTTATTAAGCAACCCCTTTTTTACAAGCGTGGCCGGTGGTAAAACGCCTGATTTGCATTCAGGTTTACCGGGAATTTTTGCCGTTTTTCCGCATAATGAAATGCTTGCTCAGCTTCAACCCCTGGTTGTAATAGTTGGATCCTATACCCGATCCGTATCCCGCCCTGGGGCGCGCGGCCATCTTTTCGTACCGGAGCTTGAAGAAAGGCTGACCGTCCTCCACGCGGAACGGCACGTCGTGCGGCCTCACCTCCAGGACGGCTTTCGTGCCTTCAACCTCCACGTCGCCGAAACCGGAATCGAAAAAGCCTGCGTAGTGCGTGCGCAGTTCGCCGGAGCCCGCATCGAACTCCACCATCTCCGCCGCGCAGTTCATCGGCACGCGCACCCTCTCCTTTGACGCGAAGATGTAAAACTCCTCCGGCTCGAGAATCAGGAAGTTTTCGTGCGGCGATTTTATCGGCTCCCAAAAATCGTGGACCTCGTATTTTTCGCTGCTGGTCAGATCTATCACGCGGCTGTTTTTCTTTGCCATGTAACCGATTATCCTGTCGCTGTTTTCAGTGTGCACCTCTATGCCGACATAAATGCCGTCACTGATCGACGTGCTTGCCTTAAAGAGTCCGCTGCCGTATATGAGCGGCGTTTCATCGTGCATGGTCAGAAGCCGGTTGTCGTTGATGGAAGAACTGCCGCGAATCAGCCTCAGCTGGTTAAGGCAGAGCCCCCTTTGCACCTTTATCGTGAAGGAACGGGGCACCACCTCCAGATAAAGCCTCCCGTGGTAACCGGCTTCTATGTCCTCGAAACGCAGGCTGCGGTCTGTAATCACCCTCGTAAAGATGTCGAGCCGCCCGGTTGAAGATTTCGGGTTGGCGCGCCCCCTGACATTGTACGGCAGGCAAAGGGATTCCATAAGTGGGATCAAATAGACGTTGCCCTTTTCCAGTATCGCGCCGTCCGTGAGCTCGAAATCGTACATCGTTAGCTCTTGAAGCATCTCCTCCACCTTTTTCTTGTGCGGCAAAAAGGAGCTTCTGACTCGATACGCCTTGCCGCCCAGCCGCAGGTCTATGCTCGACGGCTGTAACTGACTCTCGTCGATCGCCTGTTCGGCGGTGATGACGCCGGATTTAATAGCCTGTTTTAGTTGCTGTCTCGGCAAAACGCCGGGATTACTGTTTTCTTTTGCCGCGGGCTCTTCCCTTGCCGTGGCATCGGCCTGGGTGCCCGCTTGCAATAAAACTTCCTGGCGATCCTTACTCACGCGCTTAATCTTAAGGCGAATAAAAAAGTTGCACAAGGAAAAACAAAATTCCGTATCAGATAATTATCGTACTCTTTCTTATGAGGGTTTTATTTGACAGCAGACGCCGGACCGTCTGATAAAATGAGAACTGGACAAATCAACCAACATGAATGAGGGTGATTTATGATGAACCAAAAAAATATAAAAACGGTTTTTCGCCGCGGTATTTTTCTGTTGACGGTGAGCCTGTCGCTGTTCGTTTTTGGCGTCGAAAACGGTTACTCCAGCCCGGTTTCC
>BTTC01000307.1:0-2286 GCA_036244935.1 bacterium
TGCTTAATGTTACGTACAGGTCATGTCCTTGGAAATGGAACGGTTCGTAAAGCGAGTCGGTGATTTTCCGCAACGGCTTATCGGCGTCTTTCTCTCCTTTTATGTCATCCAGAATGACAGCGAACTCGTCACCGCAGATCCGCGCTACCGTGTCTTCGGCGCGCAGGCACGTTAAAAGCCGCAGAGCCGCGCCTTGTAAAAACATATCGCCCACAGCGTGTCCCAGGCTTTCGTTTATGCGTTTGAAATTATCAAGGTTGATGAAGATAACGGCCAGTTCGCTTTTTTTACGTTCGGCGTGTTTTATGGCAAAATCCAGACGGTCTTTGAACAGCAGCCTGTTGGGAAGACCCGTTAACGGATCGTGGTAAGAGAGGTATCTCATCTCATCTTCGTTTTGCTTGATTCTGGATATGTCGTGGAATATGGCCACGTATCTGTCTATCTCACCGTTTTCGTTACGTATGGCTGTTATGCCAAGCCGCTCTGGATATGCCTCGCCGTTTTTACGCCGGTTCCATATCTCTCCACGCCATGCGCCGGTTTTGGTAAGCGATTTCCACATACCTGTATAAAACTTCCTGCCATGCTTGTCAGAGCGCAGGAACCTCGGATTTTGTCCCACGGCTTCCTCGGCGGAGTATCCGGTTATTACCGTAAAAGCGGGGTTAACGAACCGGATTGTCCCGTTTGGATCGGTGACAAAAATCCCCTCTATGGTATTTTCAAAAAATGCCTTCGCAATTTGAAGCTGCTGCTGCTCTGAGGACCCGCTTTCTTGTGTTATACGTTTTAAATATCTTTGCGGATGGCCGCCGTTTGCGGTAACGACGGAGTATGGCAGCAATATCGAAATCAGTAAAATCGAACCGGTTAAAATAACCTGCGCCCAGTTAACGGCAGGTTCATGCAGAGGCAGGATGGGAATAAACAGGGTCGCGGTGAGAAACAGAGCCGCTATAACCGTAAACCAGATGAATAAAAGTGTCCGGTTCTTCATTTACGCTCCATGATGCAAATTCCCTGATGCTTAAACCGGCGGGCACAAAATAAATATGAAAAGGGGGGTCGACGATAAAACCCCTTCTCTTAAAGGTATCGCTTGCTTGTATTCGCTTTATTAAAAAAAACCGGCTTCTAATAAAATACGCTGTTTGCCGGATCCATTGACCCAGCCAATCCATACTTATAATCTAACACTAATTTCCGTTCATACAATATATTTTAGCGGGAGATATTAATGCGTCCACCGGCATGGCGTCTGTATCTACTTGAATTAACAGGCGGAAGCCATGGTTTTTGCGAATTCGCACCGCTTTATATCTTCAAGCCGGTTCATGATGATTTGTTCATGGCGGGTATAACCCACCTCGGAAAAGCTGAGCCCGAAGATAAACTCAACCGTATCGACAAACGCTTTTTCCGCTTTTTCCGCACACAGGCCCGGCGACAGTTCGCACAGGCCGGCTGATATATCCTTCTTCATGCCGGGCGCTATTTTTTGTAAAAAGGTCGGCTGCGGGTTCATCAATATGGAACCGTGCTGCAAAAATACGGTTTTACTTTTACGTCTTGCATTGCCAACCCATTTACGGCCGTTTATGGTGGGTTCGTCGCGCTGCGCCGCTGAAAAGCAGTTTGCAGATTTTTTTTCGGCACGACCAGCATTCTTTCGGCGCGGAGCCGAGTCATCCGGTGTTATTCCTAAACGTTCAAGGAAAACGATAAACAGCTTGCGCCATAAATCACTATCCATGATAGACGGTAAAAAATCCAGCCGCGCAACAAAGCAGTACGTGATCTCTTCCCAGTGATAAACCGCCGCGCCTCCGCCGAATCTTTTTACAAAGTCTACGCCGTATTTGCGGCATACATCAAAATCGACAACGGAAAAATTCTGCCGTCTGCCCAGCGTAATGGTAGGACGCGACCAGCGGTATACACGAAGCGTTACGGGCTGGTCTCCGTTATGCGCGGCGGTATTGAAAAGAATTTCGTCCGCCGCCATATTGCGGAATCCATTTTGCGGTTCGTCCAGTATCAACCTTACTTTAGAAGTAAGCAACGTGCGTCGCACGCGATAAGCAGAATCACCCGTAGTTTCAAAAATCATTTGTAAACCAACGTCCCGACCATACATACAAAAACTTTAGAAGTAAGCAACGTACGTCGCACGCGATAAGCAGAATCACCCGTAGTTTCAAAAATCATTTGTAAACCAACGTCCCGACCATACATACAAAAACTTTAGAAGTAAGCAACGTACGTCGCACGCGATAAGCAGAA
>BTTC01000308.1:0-2277 GCA_036244935.1 bacterium
ACAACTGGAAGTGCTTCGTTAACTCGAAGATGGATGTCGAAACGGGAAAATGGGATGTCTTCAAGAAGGAATACGTACAGATAATCCCGGATTAACCGATTAATTTACCGGAATGGGCGGGGTACCTGTATACATAAAAGGGCGCCCCGCTCTTTTCCGATTTAACGTTTCGTTTTAAAGAGCAGGTTCAATGACCCAATCCATGTCCAAGCCGGTTGTCGTTATCGGCGGCGGCATAAGCGGTATCACGGTTGCCCTGGAAGCGGCGGAGACCGGCACGCAGGTAACGCTGGTTGAAAAAGAGCCGTATCTGGGAGGCCGCGTTGTCCGTATGCATCAGTACTTCCCTAAGCTTTGTTCGCCGCTTTGCGGTATGGAGATAAACTTCCGGCGGATAAAATCCAACCCCGATGTCAGGGTGATAACAAACGCGGAGGTGCAGTCCGTTTCCGGCGCCAAAGGCGATTTCAGCCTTAAGATTTCGGTCAAGCCTGAATTCATAAACGACAACTGCACGGCTTGCGGTAAATGCGTTGAAGTCTGCCCCGTTGAAAGAAAAAACGACTTCAACTACTCGATGGATAATACGAAAGCGGTCTATATGGCGCACCCGATGGCCTATCCCTCCAGATACGTGATAGACGGTGACGTCTGCAAGGGATCGGAGTGCGGCGAGTGCGTAAAAGTATGCGAGTACGACGCAATAGATTTAAACGGCAAAGGTAAAACGCTGGACGTAAAAGCGGAAAAGATTGTTTATGCAACCGGCTGGAAGCCTTACGACGCAGCGAAAATCACCACCCTGGGATTCGGAAGCGTTAAAAACGTGGTCAGCAACGTGATGATGGAACGGATTGCCGCAGTCAACGGGCCGACCGGCGGACGCATCATCCGGCCTTCCGACGGCAAGGAGGCAAAAAATATCATATTCGTTCAATGCGCCGGTTCGCGCGATGAAAACCACCTTCCGTACTGTTCATCCGTCTGCTGCCTGGCGACGCTTAAACAGACCACCTACGTGCGCGAGGCGTATCCCGACTCGCAGGTAACCATTTTCTACATTGACATCAGATCACCGGGCAAATACGAAACCTTTTACGCAAAGGTGGCGGCGGATAAAAACGTCACTCTGATAAAGGGCAAGGTGGCCAAGATCGTTGAAGACTCCGAAACAGGCGACGTGATAGTGACCGCCGAGGACGTGCACGGCGGAAAGAAAATCGAACAAAGGGCGGACATGGTGGTACTGGCAACCGGCATGGAGCCTACCGCATCGGGCAACGGACTGAACGGCCCCGCAGTCCTGGACGACAGCGGATTCATGCCGCCCACGCTTCAGCAGGACGGTATCTTTTCCGCGGGAGTGGCCAAGATGCCGTTTGACGTATCGACCTGCCTGCAGGACGCCACCGGCACGGCGATTTATACACTCAAGGGGACAAGCTAGTGAGCGAAAAGAAAATGCAGACGTACATCTGCCTCGGGTGCGAGATCGGTCAATCGATGGACACCGGAAAGCTGGGGAAACTTCCTTCGGCGGAGTACAAACACGAAGCCAAGCCGCATCCGTTCCTGTGCGGACCGGATGGACTTGATCTGATAAAAAAGGATATCGAAGCGGGCGTAAACTGCGCCGTTATAGCGGCATGTTCGCCAAGGGTTTTTACGGACCGTTTCTACTTCGGAACATCGGTCATCGTAGAGCGCGTGAACCTGCGCGAGAGCGTAGCCTGGGTATCGGAACCCAATAACGAGGATACCCAAATGCTTGCGGAAGACTACCTCCGCATGGGGCTAATCAAGGCGGACAAAACCCGAACGCCCGAACCGTATATAGAAACCCTCGATAAAAAGATACTGGTGGTGGGCGGCGGAACAACCGGATTATCCGCCGCTTTAGCCGCGGCTGGCGCCGGAAGAAACGTAGTCATAGTAGAGAAGGAAAAAAAACTCGGCGGATACGCCCTCAAACTGAAAAAACGGTTCCCAATGGGAGGCGGGTTCGACCAGCTGCGGGATACGGGGATAAAAGAAAAAGTCGAGGCCGTTAAGAACAGCGACGGCATAACCGTATTTACTTCATCGACGATAGAATCTATCTCCGGCCAGCCGGGGATGTTCGACGTTACTTTGAATAAAAACGGAAACAAGGAAACCTTCCGCGTCGGCGCAATTGTGCAGGCCACCGGATTCAAACCTTACGACGCAACGAAACTGGATCATCTGGGTTACGGCAAGTTCAAAAACGTCGTAACCAACGTGGAGTTCGAGGAGATG
>BTTC01000309.1:0-2238 GCA_036244935.1 bacterium
AAACGGTAGTTGCGCCCTGGCGACGGCCATGAATCCACCGATTACAATACAAAATAGAGCGCCGCCCACGGCGAATGTCGTGAGGTTGTGCGCCAGACTGTTCTCAAAAGGAAAAACCCCCGTTATCTGGTTCAGCGCCATTGCAAGCCATCCGGATATCACTCCAGCCGCAGAGCCTTTTACCACAACTTTGCGCCAATCAATGTTTTTCATGATTTTCCTCCCTTTTCATATGCCCTCTCATAGTTACCAATTTAACGTTGGTGAAGTTACAGGCTACGCTTTGCCCCCCTCTCACAATCAAAGGCGAGGCTACCTGTCTCCTCACGACATATTCATGGAAATTTGAGCAACGGTCTTGTATCCCGCAAGAACCAGCGCCATCAGATTTCCGGCGGGCAGGTTTTCTGGCTTCAGGATCATCCTACTTACCGCGCCTTCCCATCCTTCTGGACAGTGGCTTCAATGCGGTTTTCGTACCCTGTTACAGCGGCGGAACCGCGACGGACTTACACCGCCTTCCCTACTAGCAACCAAATAATGGTTACCCGCTACGGTGGATACTACAAAAAGCGCCGATTCATGTCAACACAACACGTCGAGATAGAAAACGGAAAAACACCCGGAAAACAGAAAAAGAACAGGCGAATTTTTACCCGCCATCGGGTTACTATGCGGCTACTATTGGAACCCCCAAGCCTGAAGCGACATCGCAACCCATTGGAAAATGGCGCGCCCGGCAGGATTCGAACCTGCGGCCTTTAGAGTCGGAGTCTAACGCTCTATCCAGCTGAGCTACGGGCGCTTTCGTGGAAAATCATTTTGAGCATCTGTTTTTACAGATACCTGGTTAGAATTTTCCAAAGTTCTTTATTCCCGGTTTTTGCGGTTATTGAAAAGAGGATCGGTTTTTTTCCAAGAATTTTATACATATCATTTGCGGACATGGCGCAGCGGGATTTTGAAAGTTTGTCGCATTTACTGGCTACGAGCAGATGTTCGATGTTGTTTAACTGCGCCCATTCCAGCAGCATTTTTTCAAGGTCGTCCGGTTTGCGCCTGATGTCTACAATATGCACAAGCGCGCGAAGAGATTCCCTTTTCAGCAAGTATTCCTCTATCATTTTCTTCCATCCGCTTATTTCTTTTTTGTTGCCGCTTGCGTAACCGTATCCGGGCAGGTCGGTGAAAACAAAGTTTTTGTTGATCATGAAGAAGTTTATGGAACGGGTTTTACCCGGCGTCGAACTTGTTTTGACGAGGCTTTTACGCCTCAATAGAGAATTAATAATAGATGATTTTCCTACGTTCGAACGTCCGGCAAAAGCGATTTCCGGCAGGCGGCTTTCGGGCCACTCGTTTTTATTAAACGCCGGTTTGATAAACTCGGAAGAGATGATTTTCATAGCCGCAAGCCGACCCTAGTAAAGGGGATTTATCACCAGCCCGCTTATGAGTTTTGGATAGAAGTAGGTTGATTTTTGCGGCATCTTCATTCCCGCCTCGGCCACTTCGATCAGATGCTCTATAGGCGTGGGATTGAGCAGGAACGCGAACTGCGAAGAGCCGCCATCCACCCATGCCGAAGCGCGGGAAACGTCGCTTGTGTAACGAACGTTCGATTGCGCCGCAAGCTCTTTTTGTCCGATACCCAGTACAGGTTCAAGTATGCGGTTGTGTAGTATGCCGACGTCCAGTTTTTCCATCGGGTCGCTTCCGCTTTTTTTATAAGTGACAAGGCTGTATTTCCCCTTGCCGGAATAAACGGCGAATACCGTTTTATCGGTCTGTTCGGCCTTTGATGCAAGCACGGAATCAATTGATTTATTTCCGTTGATGGCGGGGAGGGATTCAACGTCAAAATCCACATCTAACTTCGCAAGAAAATCTTCGAGCTTGAAGTTTTTAATGCCATGCAAAGCCCTGTGCGTAGGCAAAATAGTTAAACCTTCCGATTCGCTGTTTGTGAAGTACATCATGACGTATTTCAGATCTTCTTCCGGCGGTTGCCCTTTGGTTGAGTTTTCTTTCAGGTAGGCAAGCGCCGTCTCGTAGCGGTGGTGTCCGTCTGCTATGAATATTTTTTTTTTATCCATGGCGGTCGTTAACTTTTTTATCCAGTCTGAATCGGTTATCATCCATAGCCTGTGCCGGATTCCGTCTTCGGTGGCTGCATCCATATCCGGTTCGGACTTGACGGCAGAGTTTAATAAGGCATCCGTTGCCTTTTCCACGTCG
>BTTC01000310.1:0-2204 GCA_036244935.1 bacterium
CACCAGCACCCAATCGCGGGAAGCGGCTTTAAGTCCGTTGTAAACGGAATCGCACCTCCTCAGGCCGCCCGCAACGACCGATCTGACCTTGGGGAACTCGCCGCCGCGATACCTGGCGCGCACCGCATCAACGTCGCTTTCAGGAACAACCAGCACGATTTCGTCCACGCTGGGCGACCGGCCCACCGCGGATAACGTCCACTCGATCATCGGCCTGCCGAGGATCTGCATAAACTGCTTGCGGACGGTTGAAGGTCCCATCCTGCTGCCGCTTCCCGCAGCGGGTATTATTGCCGTTACCTGTAAAAACCCCAAGACGTCACTTCAAATAATATTCGATAACATTTCAGACAAGCTAAAGCATATTGCTTTACCATGGATACGACGTACACACGTAATGTCGATATTCAGACCTGTTGGAATGTCTATCGTATCTGCCAGAACTTGAAACGCTATAAGGGCGGCGGAAAAGCATCACGACGGACATGCCGAACCACATAAAGGGAGAAACGAGAATAACAACTTTAATTAATAGAGGCCGACTGAAATAGAGGCCGGCTGAAACGCAGGAACAATCAGGAATCGAACGCCTTATCCACCAGCTTACCCGCCGTGTCCTTTTTGATTCCCTTGGCTTCGGCAATTTCAGTGATAAGAAGCTGCCGAACGTTATCGTACATCCGCTGTTCGCCGAACGAGAGTTCCTTGTTTGATTGAATCTGCGTCAACTCCCTGAGGATTTGAGCAAGCTCCAAGGCCGAACCAGATTTTACCCTGTCGATGTAGTTTTTCTGCCTTTTGTGCCAGTTGGGCGCGTTTTGAACTTTGACCTTGTCTTTTAACGTCCTGAGTACCTTGGGTACCTCGTTACGTTTTATAACCGGCCGTATGCCGATACGTTTTGCGTTCATTGCGGGAACGCGGATCACCATCCCGGATTCCTGAATCCGTATCGTATAGAAGGGAGCTGCGCTTTCGGTCTTTTCAACCTTCCCTATATTTTCAACTACGCCTACTCCGTAAGCGGGGTAGAAAACCATCGCTCCTTTTTTAATATCCTTATTTTCCACTTTTTCAGGCCCCTTTTTACCTTTTAATAAATCCTTCTTACTCCGTGACCGTTATTCTACCACAAAAATCCAATCCCGCGTAAAAAAAGATCGCAACGCAAGTGCATGAAAATATGCTGTTTGCACGGCTCAAACCTAGCCACGCTCCGCCGCGGGTTCTATCGCGGTCCCGATCTGCGAAAACTGGAGCTTGTATACTTTTTTATAAATTCCATTTAACCGCAGCAGCTCATCGTGCGTACCCTCCTCAACGATCCTTCCATTTTCCATAACGATAATCCTGTCCGCGTTGAGTATTGTGGAAAGCCTGTGCGCTATTACGAATGTTGTCCTGTTTTTCATAAGGTTTCCCAGCGCCTTTTGAACCTCCCTTTCAGATTCCGTATCCAGGGCGGACGTTGCCTCGTCAAGAATCAGTACGGTGGGGTTTTTGAATATCGCCCGCGCTATTGAAAGTCTCTGCCTCTGGCCGCCGCTGAGTTTCACGCCGCGCTCGCCTATTTGCGTTTCGTATCCATGCGGCAGTTTCATAATGAAATCATGCGCGTAGGCTGCTTTTGCAGCTTCAATGACGGTTTCCATCCCGGTTCCGTCCCGTCCGTAGGCGATGTTATTTCGTATATTGTCGTTGAACAGGAATACTTCCTGCGTAACGATACCTATCTGACCGCGAAGCGATTCCAGCGCGGCGTCGGATATATCTATACCGTCGAACAGTACCCTGCCCCCGGTGGGATCATAAAACCTCGCGATCAGGTCCACCAGCGTGGACTTCCCGGCTCCGCTTATTCCTACGATGGCGAGGATTGTACCCGCCTTCACCGTAATGTTTATATCCCGCAGTACGGGACTTTTATCGTATGCAAAGGAAACGTTTATCATTTTCACCTCTTTCGCAAGCAGGCCCAGCTTCTTGGCTTCGGGCTTATCCGTAACCTCCGGCCTGGTATCGAGTATTTCGAACACCCGTGACGCCGCCGCGATTGCCTGCTGCATCTTGTTGTACGATCTGGCCAGCTTGGAAATCGGCGCAAACATCATGAAAAGCGCCGTAAGAAATGAAAAAAAGCTCCCCACGCTCGTTTCCCCCTCTATTACCTGCAGCCCGCCGTACCAGATTATCGCGGCTATTCC
>BTTC01000311.1:0-2204 GCA_036244935.1 bacterium
CCGTTACCGTGGCCGTTTTGCTTGTTATGCTGTTCGGCGTCATATCGGCCCAGAAGATGCCCATCCAGATGAAACCGACGATCGACAAACCCGTCATCACAATACGCACCGTGTACACCGCCGCGGCTCCGCAGGAGGTGGAAGAACAGATCACCCGCCCGATTGAAGAAAAAGTTCAGGCCGTTGAAAACCTGAAAAAAATGACATCCAAATCTACCGAGGGACGCTCCACGATAACTATGGAGTTCGACTGGGGGACGGATAAAAACGTTGCCAGCATAGATATACTTAAAAAACTCAACCTCGTGGGCGAACTGCCGGAAGAGGCGGAAACGCCAATCATAAAGGCGATTACATCCGACGAGGAGCGCCCGGTTTACTGGGCTACGCTGCACGGGCCGATGACGACGAACCAGCTCCGCCAGATAGCCGAGGATTATATAAAACCGCGCTTCGAGCGTATCCAGGGCGTCGGCGATCTGCGTATCTACGGCGGACAGGAACGCGAAATCCGCGTTGTGCTGGACTACAAGGCGCTTGCCGCGAGACGTCTGTCCATAGCCGACATCCGCAGGGCGCTTGAAAGGGAAAATAAAAACGTGAGGGGCGGGCACATCGACGAAGGGAAGCGGCGGTACCAGGTACGCACCGTCGGGCTTTTCAAAAGCGCCGATGACGTTTCCAGCGTAATAGTCCGCGCCGATGAGGACGGTGTAGTCTATCTGCGCGACGTGGCGGGCGTATTCGATACATACAAGGAAAAGGACTCGATGGTGAAACGTGACGGCAAGCCCGCCGTGGCGTTCGGCATCATTAAAAAATCGGGCGAAAACACGATCAAGGTGACAACCGGCGTGGAACGCGCCATCGAAGTGATGAACCACGAACTTGCGCCGAAAGGATTGAGCATCCATGAAGCCTACGATGAGTCGGATTACATATGGGACTCCATCCATTTCGTTATCAGCAACATAAGGCTGGGAGCGGTTTTTGCGGTTGCCGTTTTGCTGTTTTTCCTAAGGAGCATACGTTCCACCCTCATCGTAGGGGCAACGATACCGGTATCGGTTTTCGCCACCTTCATCATGCTCAACGCGATGGGCCGCTCGATCAACATCATCTCGCTGGCGGGGCTTGCCTTCGCCGTCGGCATGATACTGGATAACGCCATAGTGGTGACCGAAAACATCTACCGCCACCTCGAGATGGGCAAAGCGAAGTTCCAGGCGGCGTACGACGGCGCGCTGGAGGTGTGGGGCGCGATCTTCGCCTCTACGCTTACAACGCTTGCGGTTTTTCTTCCGATCATATTCGTGGAGGAAGAGGCGGGGCAGATGTTCAAGGACATCGCGCTGGCCATTTCATTCGCGGTTGGGTTTTCCATGATAGCCGCCGTAACCCTTGTACCCATGCTTTCGGCAAGATGGCTTACGAAAGGCGTTACGGAAAAAAAAATAAAGAATCGTCCCATGCTTTACAGATTCGCCATGATAGACGCGGGAAAAAGGGTTCACGCGTTTTTCCTCGGCACGACCCGCTGGCTCACCGGCGCGACGAAACGCAATCTTATGGCGTCGGCGGCGATAATAACCGCGTTTTTCATCGTACTGCAGCTGCTGCCGGAGATGGAGTACATGCCGCTGGGCAACCGCAATTTCATACTCATGATAATGAAGCCGATAACCGGCACGAACAACGAAAAGGTGCAGGAGATGTCGGACATCATAGCGGAACGGGTAAACAGCATGGAAGAAAAGAAAATGATGTTCCACGTCGTATCCAGCAGGTTCATAGCCATCGGCATGAGGGTTAAGGACGAATGGAAACTGCGCGTCGGCGAGGTGGTGAAAAAGATCAACTCCATGACCGGGGACGTGCCGGGTTTTCAGTTTATCAGGGCCTTTCAAAGGGCGCTCTTTCAGCGCAGTCTTGGAAAAGGATTCGAACTGGAAATACGCGGTCTTGAAATAGCGGAGGTGGAACGGCTGGGCAAAGAGATCAAATCGAAACTGGAAAATATAAAGGGCGTGCGGCTGGTTCGCAGCAGCTTCGAGTCGGGCAATCCCGAATACCGAATTACGCTGAACAGGGAACGCGCCGCCGCCATGGGGCTTTCCGTAGAGGACTGCGCCGACGCGATAGAAACGCTGGTTGCGGGTAAAAAGGCGACGCTGTTCAAGATCGGCGGCAAGGAATACGACATC
>BTTC01000312.1:0-2192 GCA_036244935.1 bacterium
CGGAAAACATACGCGACGACATCTACGACCTTATAAGAATCTTCTACGATTCGCTGGGCGGCGCGAAAACCTATGCAAAACAGCCGAAGGAGATAAAGCAGATTATCTGCGGCCTCAAAAAAACGCTGATAAGAAAAAAGTACAGGACAGCCCGCCAGCTTCGCGCCTACCTGGAAAACATGTGGCTCGACAGCCTGCTTTAGCCGGTTCGCTAGGCGAACAGCAAATTACGGCAAAACGAGGCTTCCGAAATTGGTAATGCCGAGTTTCTGCGAGCGAAGCGAAGCTAAAGCCGGGAAATTACATTTATAGATAGCTACCAGGTGGTTGCTTGCTATTGCGCCAGCATATTCCCCTCCGTGTAACGGAGTGGAGGCACCGCCCGGATTCGAACCGGGGATAGAGGATTTGCAGTCCTCGGCCTTACCACTTGGCGACCGTGCCCCTGAACTGAGAATTTTACTACATCAGCGCTTTCGCGCACCAGTTTCTTGAAATACCGTTAGTGGGTCGATTTGCGTTAAGAGACATAACAAACACCGCATTCAGTATTAACTGTCATAACAAGGAGCGCAGCGACGCGGCTATCCCGACTTGTGCCCTCCCGGTTTTGGGTACTGGTCTTGAGTGCTGGTTCGAGGTTGTTCGATAGAACACTTCGAACCACAATGCACTCATGGCGCAAGGTGCATTAAGGTTCGAGGTCTCCACGGAGAACCTCGAACCAGCGAAATAAGATTGCCCCACCTCAATCCTCCCCCGTCAAGGTGGAGGAAATTATATGGCGCAAGCAATAGGTCATTTTTTATACATTAATCGCTAGACATCCGAATGGCTGAGATTAAGGCGCGTGATGTCGGTTGTCTTCCCCGTTTTTTCGTCCACGTCGACGATAACAGAGTTCATCACTCCGGTGCCCCCGCCCACTTCCACGAACCGGTGCGGTATCTTGGTAAGGAACCGTTTCAGCGCCTCATCCTTGTTGAGACCTATTATCGAGTCGGCGGGCCCGACCATCCCCACGTCGGATATGTAGGCGGTATGGCCCTTCATGATTTTTTCGTCCGACGTCTGCACGTGCGTATGCGTGCCGACGATCGCCGACACCCTTCCGGCGAGGTAGTGCCCCATCGCCTGTTTTTCGGAGGTCGCCTCGCCGTGGAAATCGACAAAAAGGATATCGGCCTTTTCGCGCATCCAGGAGATGTGTTCGTCCGCGATGCGAAAAGGATCGTCGTAAGCGTCCATGAAAAGACGCCCGATGAGATTCAGTACGCCGATTTTGCACCCATTCTTCTCGTATATGCCGGCCCCCCTTCCGGGGACCTGCGCCTTGGGGTAGTTTGCGGGCCGCAATATCCTTGGCTCTTCATCGACGAGTCTTAGCGCCTCTTTTTTATCCCAGACGTGGTTGCCGGTGGTGATAACATCGACACCGAGGTCGAAAACCTCCTGCGCCGTATTCCTGGTGATGCCAAAACCGCCCGCGAGGTTTTCGCCGTTTGCTATAACGAAGTCCACTTTGTAGTAATCGACCGTTTTTGGCAAAAGGGCGCGGACTGTCCTGCGGCCTATGCGGCCGATAATGTCGCCTATGAAAAGAATTTTCAAGTTACCCGTTCCATGGTTGTTGCGCGCGTTTAGCTTACCGGGCAAATTCCGTTACCCGCGTTTCGCGGATGACGGTCACCTTTATCTCGCCGGGGTATGCCATTTCCAATTCTATCTTTTTAGCAATATCTTTCGCCAGCAGATGCGCGGCGCCGTCGTTTACCGAGTCCGGCAAAACCGATACGCGGATCTCGCGCCCGGCCTGAATCGCAAACGTCTTCTCGACGCCCTTGAACGAGTTGCCTATCTCTTCCAGCGCCTGGAGGCGTTTTACGTAATGCTCCAGCATCTCCGTTCGCGCGCCCGGCCGCGAAGCCGACAGCGCGTCGCCCGCCGCCACCAGCGTCGCAATGACGGTTTCCGCCTCGACGTCCTCGTGGTGCGAGGCGATGGAGTTTATTATTATCTGCTTTTCGCCGTAACGTTTGGCGAGGTCGCCTCCTATCAGCGAGTGTTTTCCCTCCACTTCATGCGTGGCGGCCTTGCCGATGTCATGCAACAGACCGGCCCTGCGGGCGACCGTCTGGTTAAGGCCAAGCTCCACCGCCATCATCCCGCACAGGTACGCGACTTCCTTCGAG
>BTTC01000313.1:0-2141 GCA_036244935.1 bacterium
TTACCAGCCAACGCCGAACCAATGTTTCAATCTTAGCGGGATCTTCGTTTAGTGATTCTAAAATAAGGTATATGATGTAGACAAAATTCAAGGCACCTTTGGAGCGGATCATAGAGGCTTCAACAAAACCTGCGGAGCGGACAATCATAAGAAAACGTTTAAAAGTATTTTCATTCATGAACTTTATGATGCCGCTTTTTAACAGCCCAAAAGACTCTTTCGCAATGGATTCCTCGTAAGTTCTGGTTTCGAAATTTCTTCCAGAAAGAAGAGCAACTAAATCCTGCAGACGGCCACGTTTGAACTCGGAAATGAACGATACACGAAGCATATCTTTATACGAGGGGTCGTAAAGATCGTCATTTTCGTTTTTCAACCAGGACATATTGGGGAAATATTCCCCCGCTGTAAACTTGGGGTCTACTTCCTGGATTTGTTGGTAAAATTCCGGGGCTACGGCAAGATGACAGAAATAGTCGATACACTTTCTCAATTCATTTCCGCCGTAAGATTCGTTTGCCGCTATCTTGGACATAGCGAAATCGGCCTGGCTTAGCTCCACACCCTGTGAGTTTATCCGTATAAAGATATCGGTTACGGTTTCTATATCAAGCTCTGAGTTAAGTTCGATTAAACCAATAGGGTTATTAAGGATGCCTTTTAGACCTTCGAGGGTTTCATAAACATCATCCTGCTCAGCTGAAGGGTTCTTTTTACAATAGCTCTGAACAAGCTTTAGCATTTTTATGTCGGGTGCAAATATCGCTGAGATGTCGGGTATCCAAGCCACATCTTTTGCAATTGCCGGGTTTGAAACTTCGAAGCGTTTCTCAATAGGATGAAAGGCAATAACTATCCTTGCCTGGCGGTAATCCTCGTCTATTATCTGCCTACCAAGCAAGGCGGCTAAAAGGGCTGTTACTCTTTGCTGACCATCTATTAATATCCGTTTTCCGGTGGATTTAGTACCGTCTTTTAAGCGAACATCAGGGTTTCGCCATGCAATGATATAACCTACCGGATAGCCTTTGTATAAACTGTCTACAAAGTCCCTAACCTTTGTGGTACTCCAGACAAAAGGCCGCTGGATTTCGGGAATTGCTATTTCACCAGAATTAATCCATGAAAGGATAATTTGAACAGGCTGTTGATTAACCGAATATTTTTGAATGCTCACTTTTATTCTCCAAAACCAAGTACCTCAAGATTTTTATACAATCCCGCACGCAACATTTTTCAACACGACAAAGCTTTCTCCACGAGCTCGCATCACGCCACGTCTTCCAAGGGGTTATATAAAAATAAAAAATGTTTTTGTACGATTTCCCTTAGCTGGCTGAAATTTTTTGCATCGTTTATCTCGGTACGGAATTTCCGCGCCGTAAAAAGTCCTTTCGAGTAGTGTACAAAATGTCCACGCATAGGGCCGATTGCCCGTTCAGGCCCGTAATATTCTTCCATCAGGTCGCAGTGCCTCAGTAGGGTCGCCAACGTTTCAAACCCGGGCGGTTCAACGCCCCCTTTAATGAAGCCGAATATCGACGGACGTCCAAGGGCTCCCTGCCCTATCATCAAACCCGCGCAGCCGGTGCGCTCCACCCACGTACAAACGTCTTGATGCGATTTTATACCGCCGTTACCTATCACTTCCACCGCCACGCTCTTTTTCAGCGATGCCGCAAAACCGTAATCAACCGGGCCCGAAAAGCCGTCCGCAACGCTGCGCGCATGTATCGTTATACGTTTTGCGCCGCAATCCGCCGCACGCATGGCAACCTCCAAACCACTCTTGTTTTTTTGGTTCCTGCCTGTTCGTATCTTTATGCTTACCGGAGTTTTCTTTACGGCATCAACAACCTTCTTTACTATGCGCCCGGCAAGTTTCGGATCGTCCAGCAGCGCCGCACCCGCGCCGGTTTTCGCCACCTTACGCGCCGGACATCCCATGTTGATGTCGATAAAACCGCAACCGGTCGATTCCACCCTTTGCGCGGCATCCGCCATAACGTCCGGGTCGGCGCCAAAAATCTGAACGGACGCAGGTTCTTCGTCCTTGTGGAGGCGTATCATTTCGTATGTCCTGCGGCTGTCACGCACAAGTGCGTTTGCGCTTATAAGCTCCGTCACAACCTCGTCGGCCC
>BTTC01000314.1:0-2139 GCA_036244935.1 bacterium
CGGGATGCGTCGTCGCATCACGAAAAAATTGCTGGAAGAAATGCGCGCCATCGAAGTGATGGAACAGAAAAAGGAAAATTTGAAACTTGCGCGATACCTGCGCCACTGCCGCAGGAACATGACGCAGGCGTGGATTTCTACCATACATTCCTTTTGCGCGCGCATCCTGAGGGAAAATCCGGTCGAGGCGGGCATAGACCCGCGCTTCGAGATTCTGGATGCCGCAAGGTCGTCGGAAATCATGGAACAGGCGCTTGAACGCTTCCTGCATCAAAAACTTCGCAGGGGCGACCGCGCTGTTATGGATCTCGCCTATCGATACGGCTTCGGGTCCGATTACGTATATCAGAGTTCGCTTAAAGGAATAATTACTGGTCTGCTGCCGCTTGTAAGGGCGGCGGGGGCGGATGAGCGTGGACTTCTGGATGAATACGAGAAGCTGCAAAGCACTCTCAAAAAGCGGTTGGCATGCTTGAAGAAAGATGCTCTAAGTGCGCTTGAACGCATCGAGCCTTACATAAACACCGATAAAAGACGAGAGAATTTTTTCAGTCTGGAATCTGGACTCCGGGCGCTCCCGTCCGGGGCGTTTAAAAACAGGGAAGAGATACTGAAGCTATCTCAAAAACTGGAAACCGCCGCAAAGAGTTTTAGATTTAAAAACGATAGTGACGCGAAAGCCGACGTTGAATCGCTAAAGAAAACTCTTGAAGACTATACGGGCAGCGTCGTTTCCTCAATGGCGCATAAAAGCGCCGGTCAACTGCGCGACCTTATGGAGAGTTTTCATCGTTACGTCGAAAGCAATGTGAAAAATCTTGCCTTGCTGGATTTCGACGACCTGCAGGAACGCACGCTGCATCTTTTCTCGCGCCGACCGGACGTGCTGGAGCGTTATCGCCAAAAGTTTGTACGGGTAATGGTTGACGAGTTCCAGGACGTAAACGGTTTGCAGAAAAAAATAATCTGCCGGCTCGCGGAACCGGGCGAAGGCAGGCTCTTCATCGTTGGGGATCCCAAACAGGCGATCTATGGATTTCGCGGCGGCGACGTGGAAATTTTTAACGAAACTCAAAAAGAGATCGTCCAGAATTCGGGGAAGCTGTTTTACCTGCGGACCAACTACCGTTCCACCCCGGAACTCGTGGAGTTCGCAAACCGGTACTTTTCACAAAACGCTCCCGATATTTTTAATAAACCCGACGAATGCGATTCTGACCGCGCAGGAACCGGCGCGCCTGCGGTAGAAAACCTGGCTTTTAACGCAGGTGATTTTTCTGCGGACGACGCCCGCTTCAAGGAGGCTCGGCTTTTAGCCGCACGGATAAACGAAATGGTAACCGACCCGGCGATCACGGTGGAAGAAAACGGGAAGCCGCGTCCGGTGAAGTACGGCGACATAGTTATGCTGTTCCGCAAGTTCACCGTGCTGTCTCTTTACGAGGCCGCGCTGAACAGTGCGTCGGTTCCTTATGCGATCCACAAGGGGGCCGGTTTTTACCGGAGCCAGGAGGTGACGGACATCCTTTCCCTGCTTTCATACGTTGATAATCCTTCCGATCTTTTATCCTGGGTTGGCGCGCTGCGCTCCCCTTACGGCGGCGTATCGGATGAAACCATCCTGTATCTGCGTCGTTCCACGAAGGGCAAAACGATAGACCCACTTGTTTATCTGGAAGGCTTACCGCCTCCCGAAACGATTTCGGATTCCCTGGAACGGGAGAAGTTCTTGGAGTTCATGGGGTGGGTGCGGTTTCTCCACTCCGCGAAGGACAGGATGACCATATCCGAACTTATAGAAACCGCGCTGGAAAAAAGCAGGATAACCGGTATCCTCGGCGCCCAGCCGAACGGGTTCCAGAAAGCGGCCAACGTACTGAAACTGATAGAGACGGCAAGGACGATGGAGCAGGACGGAGTGGCAACGCTGAAAAATTTCATCCGCCGCATAGCGAAGATGGTTGAAAACGAAGTGGACGAACCGCAGGCGGTAGTGGCTGCCCCGGATGAAAACGTGGTCAGGATAATGACCGTACATCAAAGCAAAGGGCTGGAGTTCCGGGTGGTCTTTCTGGTTGATATTGACGCCGCCGGGTTGACAAAACCTTCTCCGGTTATTTTCAACAAGCGTCGTGGGCT
>BTTC01000315.1:0-2105 GCA_036244935.1 bacterium
GGCGGAATGATGAACCATCCCGAGTTCAGCAACCACTGCGATCACAGCGGTGGAGCCGCCGTCTATCCCGGCGCGCAGAACTGCTGCGGCGAGCTGGCAAGCGTAAAAAACAACCCGTCGTCCCCAGCGTCCGCAACGCAGGCGGGCAGCGGGTACGATCTGGCCGGGCCAGGCATGTCGATAATGCAGGTTTCTACCAAGCCGCGGTCTGTATCCAAATAGAGAGATGGGACTGATAACGCAAAACAAATTACAGGGGGGAACATCCAATGCATATGCATAAAATTTTTACATTCTTTTTTTTCCTTTTACTGACGGGCTTTATCGCCTTTACCTTTCCGCAAACGGCTGACGCGATGGGCAGCGGTTGCAGCATAAGCCACGGCCATGGCTGCAACGGCAGCGGCGGAATGATGAACCATCCCGAGTTCAGCAACCACTGCGATCACAGCGGTGGAGCCGCCGTCTATCCCGGCGCGCAGAACTGCTGCGGCGAGCTGGCAAGCGTAAAAAACAACCCGTCTTCACCGTCGTCCGCCCAGACGGACGGCTCCGGCAGGCCTGTGGTATCGGTTTCCACCAAGCCGCGATCCGTTAACGAATCCAGCCATTAACCTTTTTCCTTACGAACGGTATTCAAGGGACGCTTCCATTTTTCGGTAGTGCATCAGTTTGAAAATTCCAAAAAAATCTGATTCACGGCAAACCTCCCCTCCCCGAAAATTCTCGGGGAGGGGAACAAAAGGGGTGGGGTTCCCTGTTGTCACCCTGAGCTTGTCGAAGGGCAGCTTGTCGTGGTTCGTCCTTCGACCGTTCGGCAAGCTCACGGCAAACAGCTCAGGATGACAGCTCACCATGACAAGCATTATAGAAAACCCCTTGTATATTGCCGGCATAATACGCAAGCGTAAAACAGATTTTGTTTTTAGAACCGGTATTGTATCTGCGCCAGCAATCTGTTGGGCACTTCTAAAGTGCCGGCAGCCACTTTGTATATTGGCCGCAAGGAGTTTAATAGTTAAAAAGTGTCTAAAACGATGCTGACGTGGCAGACCGTAGTCCCCTTCTGCCTCGCGCAAGGGGAGGATTGTTGCAAAAACCGCTTTCTTCATGTGCGTATATTCAAACTGATACACTACCCATTTTTCCGGTAAGCGCCCCTTTTTTTTGTCATGTTTTCCGCTATGTTTATAATTTCTTCCCGCGTGGGATTTACCGGGTTTGCTACTGCGACTCCCTTGTACAGGTTCGCCCTCGGAAGCCCGAACCTGCCCGCCGTCTCGTTAAGAATAGCGGCTATCGATGAGTGGAGTCCGTAAAGTCCCAGCAGCAGGTCAGTCATATCCGGCGCGTTGGGGAGGTCGATCTTGGCCTTTCGTACAGCCTCTATAACCGGCTCGAGGTCGTCAAGCCGCGTGGTTATGTTTTGTATGAAAAATCCTTTGCGCTCCATAAGGGCAATGACCACCTCCGTTGCGGCGTTTCCTCCGCTTCTGCCGAATCCGCCCAGCGATGCGTCTATCCTCTCAGCGCCGTTTTTAAGCGCCGGCAATGCGTTCGCCGCCGCAAGCGACAGGCTGTCGTGCCCGTGAAATCCCGCCTCGGCTTTTCCAGCGTCCCGTATGATACGGGTGCGGTCGGCCGTTTCTTCCGGCGTCATGTTCCCCGCCGAATCCATAATCATGATGTAATCAGGTTCCCATTCATTCACAATTTTCACTTTATCGCCAAAATCCTTCGGGGCTGGCACGTGGGCTTTCATAAGGCAGACGGTTGTTTTAAGAGACAGCCTTTTCGCATGCGCCACAGCGGTTTGGGCCTGTTCGATCTGCGTTATGTTCTGCCCGATGCTGACAAAGCTGATGCCGTAATCCGCCGCCTTTTCAAGGTCGTCCGATGTTCCCACGCCGGGAATGTAAAAGGCGCCGAATCGGCAATCATGGAAAACTTCCGAGGCCGTCTTCAGGTATGTTTCGTCGGTTTCGGCGGCTTCCGGGTACCCGGCGCGCGCCGCTCCCAGCCCGTATCCGTGGCCTACTTCGGCAAAACGGAAACCGGCTTTTTCCATCGCCGCGCCGATGATACGCATATGCTTCTTCGTAAAG
>BTTC01000316.1:0-2092 GCA_036244935.1 bacterium
TCCTGGGCCTCGCCACGACTTACAGCAAGCTCGGCGACGGCGAAAAGGCGGAGTTGTACTGCAAAAAAATACTGGAAATCGACCCGTTCTACAGCCCGGCGCTTAACAGGCTCGCATGGGTTTACGCGCGTGAAAACAGAAACCTCGACGAGGCCGAAAAATACTCCCTTACCTCCATGAAATACAACCAGGACCTGCCTGACTACCTGGACACGCTGTCCGAAGTCTACTACAGGAAAAAGGAGTACAAAAAAGCCGTCGATCAGATGCGGCGCGCGCTTGATGCGCGGCCGAACAACAGGTATTTCCAGTCGCAAATGAGGAAGTTCCTCGCCGCGCTAAAAAGATTCGATCCCAAAGCGTACGCTGAAATCAAGCCGAAGAAAAAAGTGCGGCAAAAAGTAAGAAATCAGGCAAAGCAAAAACCGTCGGAAAACAAGATCGCCAAGCGCGAAACGGAGATAAAGGAACGGGCGCGTAAAAACGCCGAACGGCAGGCGTCGCCGACGCGGCCCCATGCAGGTTCAAAACCGAAAAAGGTTAAAAACGAAACGGTAACAAAGCCGGCCGGCGGGGACGGCACGCCTCCGGAAGATAAAACGGAGACGGTCGATACAAAAACCACCGGACAGCAGGGCCAGTAACATGATTGAAGGAATCTACTACGAGCAAAAGGCGATGGAAACCGGCACCATGGGGACCAGGCAGACCTCGACGGAAACGCACGCCCTCCACTACTGGCTAAAGGAAAACGGGAACGGCGAGGTAGACGTGTACTACCTGAAGCCCGACTCCACACCCACCGCCATCGTGGTTGAAACCGTTACGAAAGAGGGTTTTGAAAAAAGGTTCAAGGACTGCTCGACCCACGCATGCGAGTTCAGGAAAAAAACAGCCGAGGAAAAAAAGGATGAAGCAACGGAGAAAAAGATACAGTTGGGTGAAAAACACCTGGCAAAAAAAGAGTTCAACGCCGCCACATTCGAGTTCGGGCAGGCGCTTAAGGTGGATAACCAAAACCTCAACGCCCATTTCGGAAAGGGGAAGGCTCACATAGCGCTCGGCGAAACGGATAAGGCAAAAGAACATTTTAGCGAGATGGCCCACAACAAGGAGCTGTACACCGAAGAGCATAAGCACATATTCAACGAACTGGGTATAACGCTGCGGCACAACGGAATGTTTGAAGAGGCGGTAAGCAACTACAAAAAAGCTCTGGATATCGACACGAACGACGAGGTGATTTATTTCAACATGGCCAGGGCTTATAAGGAATGGGGGAAATCGTCCGAGGCGCTGGCAAACATACAAAAAGCAATCAAGCTGAACCCCGGATTTACGGAAGCGCTCGATTATTTAAAGACGTTTCAGTAACCCTTATATTTTCAGAACTTTTTTAATCTTTTCCTCAAGAGTGGCGGCGGTAAACGGCTTAACGATGTAATCGTTAACTCCCGCCTGGGCGGCGGCGACGATATTATCCTTGAGCGCTTCCGCGGTAACCATTATCACCGGAATGCTTTTAAGGTTTTCGTCGGCCCTCACGGCTTTAAGCAGTTCCAGGCCGGTCATTGTGGGCATGTTCCAGTCCAGCAGTACTATATCGTACTGGTTTGCCTGAAGTTTCGGGAGGGCCGTAGAGCCGTCATCCGCTTCGTCGATGTTTTTAATGCCCAACTGCCCAAGGATATTCTTTTCTATTTTGCGCATTGTGGCAAAATCGTCAATTACAAGCACACGAAGTTTAGGATCAAGATCGGACATTTACCACCTCTTTAAAAATTCACCCAACGAACTTCCACATAGTTCACCAGTTATGCTATCACATAATTCCAGATAATTTGAAGCAATCAACCGGGTGAAAGAAACCGGCCGCCGCCGGATTATGTAAAATTGCGGTATGCGCGGCGCTGCGGCCGTGTTGCTTTAGCCCTTTGTCCGACCCATTTCTCAGGTATTCCGCCTTGTTTCGACAACCTATTGAAAAACCAGGCGGTAAAAGTCAATAACGTTTCAATTTCGCTGACTACGTGCGCCGATTGTCCTTTTTGCCCTTGCAAGGCAGCTTTCCGCGAGGCGCGAATGAAGCGAT
>BTTC01000317.1:0-2073 GCA_036244935.1 bacterium
ATCTTGGCATAGCGGTGCTTGCGCCGGACATTATTAAAGAGGCTACAAACGGCGCCAAGTTAGTGCAGGGCCCGATGCGGAAAATGATGTTCATGCTGACCTTTGTAGCAATCGGCACCATCACCGACTTCAGCAAGCTGAAGGGCATGGGCAAGCTGGCGCTGCTTTACGCAATTGCGCTGTTTTTAATCATCGCTCCTCTGGCTTATCTCGTGGCGTGGATATTCCATCATGGCATGATGCCTCCCATAGCTAGTTAAGCGGGGAAGGTTTTTATAAATTTAGGTAACTGTTCAAAACCGGATGGGTCGCAAGGCCTATCCGGTTTTTTTTCAGAACTTTTCTATTTATGAGTTGTTCTACTGGTCTCTGATAATATAAATCGGAGCGTTTTGTTTATCATGGATACTCCGCAGTGCCCGAACCGGCTTTTGGCATTGTCCGTCGACGCCGTGCGTCAGCGCCTGAAAAAAATCACCGTGTCTTCTGTTTATTAACAGAAGATTTTTCTTCCAATTGGGTTATAATGGAATCTAAACCAGTCAACCTTTTGATCTAAACCAGTATCGGTGGCCCAACACGGGCAAGTTTTAGCCGGGGTAGGTTTAACCGTTTACCCCTTTTTAAAAATTGCCCGTTTATTTTTTTCCAGGTCTCCTTACCGTAAGGATTTTGATCCTTAAGCCACAACCTGAAAACGGCTGTCAAGGGTGTGTCGTCGGCAAGCGGTCAAGGAGGAGCATCATTGAAAGCCGACGGCCTCCCTTGCGGCCATTAAAGCATATTGCTTTACCATGAATACGATGCGCATGCGTAAGACCTGTTGGAATATCTATCGTACCTGCTAAAACTTGAAACTCGAGACCTGTAGAAAAACGATGTTCACGACGTTGTTTGTGACGGCTCACGTCCACGGGGCGTTTATTGTCGTGGTTCGACCGTTCGACAAACTCACGGATCACCATGACAAGTGGGGGTCTGTCACCCTGAGCGTGTCGAAGGGCGCCACGAACAAACGTTAATGGTACAAACAAAGCCATGAGGGGCACCTTCCCTTGCGTCAAGGGAAGGATCATTCGCAGCAACTACCATTTTGTGAGCTTTTCTACGGGTCTCAACTATATAGCCCCGTTAACCCGCTTCGCTGGCAAATCAGGTTTGATCTATATGGCCAGCTTTGCGAAACTGTTTGCCGATGGGTGCTAATGCGAAAAGAAAAGGACAAAGACTGGGCCAGCATTTTCTGATGGATTCCGCGATATGCTCGCGTATCGTTACGGAAGCGAAAATTCAGAAAGATGATTTTGTGCTTGAAATCGGGCCGGGCGCGGGCGCCTTGACCGGAATTCTTTACTCAATGTGCGCAAGCCGTCTCACGCTTATAGAGCCGGACGAAAAACTTTTGGGAAAACTTCAAAACAGATACCCCGAAGCGAAGCTGATCGCAAAGCGCGCGGAAGATGTGAATTTTAACGATCTTCCCGGACCGCTTGTGGTTGTATCAAATCTGCCGTATTACGCCTCCGTTCACATACTTAAACATTGCACCGATTACAGGGCAAACATATCGAGGATGATACTCATGTTCCAAAAGGAAGTGGCGCGGCGGATAAACGCGCTTCCCGGGCGGAAGGCTTATGGTTCGCTATCGGTTTTTAGCCGTTACCACTGGGAGATGGAAGAGCTGATGACGATAGAGCCTTCCGCATTTAAACCGCCTCCCAGGGTGCATTCCGTATTGCTGCGTTTTTTGCCCCATCATGTTCCTCCGGTTGAAACCGATGAGGAAAAATTCTTCGGGCTTGTGCGCGAGGCCTTTACGCATAAAAGACGAACGCTAAGGAACAACCTGAAAGGATTTTATACGTCGGACTCGATAGATGCGGCTTACGCGGCGGCGGGTCTTGACGCCAGGGTAAGGGCCGAGGCCGTAACCCTGGAGGAGTTCGCCGCAATGCTGCCGTGTTTGATTGTTGAAACCAATGGCAAGGGACGGGCGGTCAAAGGTGGTTAATCAAAACAAAAGGCCGAAGCGGCTCCACCTTATTTCCGATGGAAACTCGGCGGAAAGAT
>BTTC01000318.1:0-2065 GCA_036244935.1 bacterium
TTCCCAGAGTGGTCAAAAGCTGTATGTAATCAATTATGATTATGTCGAGCTTTTTTTCCGCCATAAGTCTGCGCGCCTTCGCCCTTATCTCAAGCACCGTCTGTACAGGCTGATCGTCTATGAAGATGTCCGCTTCGTAGAGGCGGTTAACGGAACGCGTTATGACCGAAAATTCATCCTTATTCAGGAACCCGCCGCGGATTTTATGCATTGGAATCCTGCTTTGCGATGAAATCATCCTCAGCGCCAGTTGAAACGCGGACATCTCGAGCGAGAAGAAGGCCACCGATTTTTCCTGTTCGATGGCAAGGTATTCGGCGATATTGATGCAGATCGCCGTTTTGCCCATGGCCGGCCTTCCCGCCATTATGATGAGGTCGCCCGGCTGGAAACCTGCGGTCATTTCATCGGATTTCCTGTAGCCGGACGGCAGGCCGGTTATGAGTCCCTTGTTTTGAAAAAACTGTTCGATGCTGTCAACGGTAGTGTTGATAACATCCTTGAACTTGTGGAAACCGCGCTGGATTCTGTCCTCGCCGAGTTCGAATACCATTTTTTCAGCGCGTTCTATTACCTCGCCCACTTCCTCGCTGTCTTCAAAGCCGAGGTTTACAAGCTCCCCCGCGGTGGTTATGAGCCGCCGCAGCAAAGCCTTTTCGTTAACTATTTTGGCGTGCAGCCCCACGTTGGCCGCGGTGGGAATGAGTTCCATGAGGTGGGCGATATAATCCAGCCCTCCTGTTTGATCGAGCCGCTTCTTTTTCCTCAGCCTCTCGGCCACCGTCATGAGGTCTATAGGCTCGCTTTTTTCGAAAAGTTCCAGATACGCGGCGAAGATTGTTTTATGCGCCGGCTTATAAAATTCCTCGCCGGTTTTCAGGTGCTCCAGCGCTCTGGGCAGCGCTTCGTTATCGAACAGGATACCGCCAAGAACCGACTGCTCCGCTTCGAGGTTATGCGGCGGTACTCTGCCGCTCACCGTTATCGCCCGTGGTTGCGTGTGTGGTTGTTCCGCGGGCATCTTGTTTAAGATCGGCTCATTCGGCCTGAGGAGGATCTGTTTCGTCCGCTATCACGTCTTGCGGCTCTTCCGGCGCTTTAATTTGTTCTTTTTCGCCGGATTCGGCCTTTTCAAATTCTATCGGTTTTTCTTCTTTTTCCACTTTTATTTCAATCGTAACCTCGGCGATAACCTCCGGGTGCAATCTTATCTTTACCCGGTGCTCGCCGAGCTGTTTTATCGGCATATCCAAAAGCACTTTCTTTTTGTCGATAGCCACGTTTTTTTCCAGAACCGCGTTGCCGATGTCAGATGCCGTAACGGAACCGAACAGCTTTCCTTCTTCGCCCGATTTGCGGATGAATACAAGGCGGAGTCCAGCTACTTCCACCGCCATCTCCTCTGCCTGCTCCTTGGGAGCGGAGAGTTTTTTGGCGCGGGTTTTCATGTGCAGTTCCAGCACCTTGAGGTTTGATTGCGTCGCCTCAAGAGCAAGTCCTTGCGGTATAAGAAAATTCCGCGCATAGCCGCCGGCCACCTTGACCTTCTGGCCTGCCCGTCCTACTTTTTCAATGTCTTCTTTTAGAATGATGTTCATTATTCCTCCTTGTCGTTCTTGCCGCCGGTGGTTTTCTTGGGTCGAATACTCCTGAAATCGAACCACAAATCGAATAACCCCAAAACTGCGACCATTGTAATCATGAATGGCTGCACTGCAAGCATAATATAAACTAAAAAGCGGATAAATACCGGAAGGTTTTTTTTGATAAAGAAATACTGAATTACGCACAGGCCGGAAATGGCGTAAATCGCGGCGATGATTATTATGAGATTCACGCCGATGGGACGTGTCATACCGAAAGGCAAAAAGCTCATGAATCCCGCCGCGATAAGTACAAAAACCGTTTTTTCCGGCGGCGACCATAAAATTACCGGCTTGGGATCCGCCTGCGGCAGAAACGACCACTTGGCCTGAATGATTCTGTAGCCGAGGTAATTGCCAAGCCACAGCATGAGATAGGCTACTATCACCGCGCCAGGTATTAATTGAACCACCCAACCGGC
>BTTC01000319.1:0-2055 GCA_036244935.1 bacterium
AATTGCCCGCGCGGACCGTCGATCCGCTCGTACGTATGCGCGCCGAAGTAGTCTCTTTGCGCTTGCAGCAGGTTTGCGGGCAGCCGCTCCCTGCGGTAACCGTCATAGAAAGTCAATCCGCTGGACATGGCCGGAAGGGGAATACCTAATTCCGCTCCTTTTACGATTACCCGCCGCCACGCTGCCTGCGCTGAATGTATCTGCTCCTTGAAATAGGGGTCGAGCAGCAGGTTGGTCAATCCCTCGTCTTTGTCGAACGCCTCCTTGATCTTATCGAGAAAGGCGGCGCGTATGATGCACCCTTCACGCCACATCAGCGAGATGCCCCCATAGTTGAGTTTCCAACTATATTTTTCGGAAGCCGCACGAAACAGCATATACCCCTGCGCGTAGGATATGATCTTCGATGCGTACAGCGCCTCGCTGATATCATCAACAAAGGCATCCCTGCCGCCTTGAAATACGACATCAGGACCCGAAAGTATTTTTGACGCGGCTACACGTTCATCTTTTACGGCAGACAAAAACCGGGCGAATACGGCTTCGCCTATGAGGGTCAGGGGTACGCCCGACTCAAGTGCGGAAACGGATGTCCACATACCGGTTCCTTTCTGTCCGGCTCTGTCCAGGATATTATCCACCACATGGGTCCCGTCACCATCCACGAATTTCAGGATGTCCCCCGTGATTTCTATGAGATAGGATTTCAGTCTTCCCTCGTTCCATTTCCTGAATATCGCTCCCATTTCGTCAGGCTGCATGCCGAGTCCGGTCTTCATCAAGTCGTAGGCTTCGCAGATAAGCTGCATATCGCCATACTCGATACCGTTATGTACCATTTTGACGAAGTGGCCGGAACCGCCTTCACCGACCCAATCGCAGCATGGCGTTCCATCGGGCGCCTTTGCCGCTATGTTCCTGAACATCTCTTTTATACGAGGCCATGCCGCAGGAGACCCGCCCGGCATGATAGAGGGACCGTGCCTTGCGCCCTCTTCCCCGCCGGATACGCCGCACCCGACATAAAGCAGTTTTTTTGACTCGACGTACCGGGCCGCACGTATGGAATCCTTGTAGTTCGCATTTCCGCCGTCGATGATTATATCGCCAGCGTCAAGGCTTTGAACGAGCTGTTCAATCAGCGTATCCACCGGCTTTCCCGCCTTGATCATGAGCATGACGCGCCGGGGACTTTTTAAACTTTTTACCAGCTCTTCGATTGAATATGCGCCGATCAGTTTTGTTCCGCCTCCGGCATTACGCAGGAATTCATCGACTTTCGAGGATGTCCGGTTGAACACCGCAACGGTAATACCGTGATCGTTCATGTTTTGTACAAGATTGCGCCCCATAACTCCCAGGCCGATAAAACCAATATCCGCTGTCGAACTCATATTCAATTACTCCTAAATCGGTAAAATTGATTCACTATTTTTATACATACGTTCATTAACAGTTCCTTCGGCAAACTCAACCCTTCGACAAGCTCAGGGTGACAGTTTGTCATGGTGAGTTTATCGAACCATGACATGGTGATTCGTGAGCCTGTCGAACGGTCGAACCATGTCAACCATACGACGCCCACTTCCGTCCTTCACGCCTTAACAGTTCGTCGGCTTCCTTCGGCCCCGATGTACCGGCGGAATAGTTTGGGAAGCTCCGAGGCGGCAACGCCTTCCATACATCGAGTATCGGCTCCACCACGCTCCAGCCCGCTTCGGCCATGTCTGCGCGCAGAAACAATGTCGCATCGCCCATCATGCAGTCATACAGCAGCCTTTCATAACCGGTGCTTGGCACGTCGCCAAAATAGTTATCGTACTGAAAGTTCATATTGACCGTACCAAGATTCATAATGGGTCCGGGAACTTTAGCGGTAAAGCTGAGGGAAATTCCCTCGTCCGGGTGTATCCGTATCACCAGCCGGTTGTGCGAAAGGTGTTCAACGGTAGTTTTACGGAAAAGTATAAATGGAGCGCGCTTGAATTGAATGGCAATCTCCGTAGCGCGCTTACTGAGGCATTTTCCGGTTCTCAGGTAAAACGGAACTTCGGC
>BTTC01000320.1:0-2038 GCA_036244935.1 bacterium
CGGGAAAACAATTGTCGCTCGCGTAAAGCAACATCTCCTTTTGTTCTACAACTTCAGCCATATATCACGGTCAACCCCATAAAATTACCAACAAACTTTGCTTTACGCGAGCGACGGTTGTTGACCACTTTTAAAGTGGGTGATAGTTTAGCTGGTTATGAACATTAAAAAAAGGCTTGAACTGCTTGGCTCCATAAAGCGCGTGGTGATGAAAATAGGAAGCGGCGTTATCAGCTCGCCCACCGGCGAGGAGCTTAGCCATTCCGCGATAAAGCGGCTTGTAAACGACATATGCGAGCTTGAACGCGACGGGCGGTTCGAGGTGATAGTGGTTTCTTCCGGTGCGGTGATGTCTGGCGCCGGCCATCTTGGCCAGAAGATTGCGCATCTATCCATACCGATGAAACAGGCGGCGTCTGCCGTCGGCCAGGTGAGCCTCATGAATCTTTACGGTGGTTTCTTCCGGGAGCGAAAAAGGAAAGTCGCCCAGATACTGCTTACCCGCGACGACGTATCAAACCGCAGAAGGTATCTTAATCTGCGCAACACCATCACCACGCTTATGGGGCTCGGCATAACGCCAATCATAAATGAAAACGATTCCGCCGCGGTGCACGAGATAAAGCTGGGCGATAACGATACGCTGGCGGCAATGGTTACCGCGCTGGCTGGCGCAGACCTGCTTTTGATACTCTCCGACGTTGAAGGATTTTATACGGCTGATCCCGCCACCAATCCCTCTGCCGAGCTTATAGGCGAAGTAACGCACATAAACGACGGCATACTGGAAATGGCTGGGGAAAGCAGTTCCTCCAGCGGCGTAGGCGGTATGAGGTCGAAGGTACTCGCCGCGCGAACAGCTTCGAAGTACGGCGTGCCGACATGGATAATCGGCGGTAAAACGGAAGGCTCTATTCCATCGGCTCTGCGTCATGGCAAGGGCGGAACCTTTTTTCATCCGGCAAATACCAAAATGAAGCAAAGAAAACACTGGATAGCGCATCTGCTCAAACCGAAGGGCAAAATAACGGTAGACGACGGCGCTAAAACGGCGCTGGTGGAAAAGGGCAAGTCGCTTTTGCCTTCCGGCGTCGTTTCCGTAAGCGGCGGTTTTGAATCCGGCGACGCGGTATCGCTGCTGAACGGTGGCAAGCGGGAATTCGCGCGCGGACTTGTTAACTACCACGCCTTCGAGCTTAAAAGGATTAAAGGCAAAAAGAGTTCCGAAATAGAGAAAATTCTGGGTTATAAAACATACGACGAGATAATTCACAGGGACGATATGGTTATACTTGAAGAGGGATAACTGGGGTATGAAAAGGATGAAAAACGTAATTGAGGAAACAGGCCGAAAGGCGCGAAGTGCGGCGAGGCTTTTGGCGCTGGCCGGTACGCTGGAAAAAAACTCTGCGCTTGGGCTTATGGCGGACGGCCTGATTGAACATTCAAAGGAAATCATAAAGGAAAACAAAAAAGATATTGCCGGCGCGAAAAAGGACAACCTGAGCAGCGCGATCATAGACAGGCTGCTTATCGATCCGAAAAGGGTGGAGGCCATGGCCGATGGAATGAGGGAGGTGGCATCGCTACCGGATCCGGTCGGGAGGGTTTACGCCGAGTCCGTACGGCCTAACGGATTGAAAACCGCAAGAATACGCATACCGATAGGCGTTATTGGGATAATATACGAATCGCGTCCGAACGTTACGGCGGATACCTCGGCGCTTTGCTTGAAATCGGGTAACGCCGTAATTCTGCGTGGCGGGAAGGAGGCTTTCAATTCCAATCGCGCCATTGCGCGTCTGCTTTCCTCTGCTCTGGAAAAATCCAAAATTTCGCCGGACGCAGTACAGTTCATAGAGACCACCGACCGCGAGGCGGTTTTGGCGATGCTGAAGATGGATCGTCATATCGACCTTATCATCCCGCGCGGCGGGCCGGGACTCATAAGGTTCGTATCCGAAAAATCTACCATCCCGGTGGTAAAACACGACGCGGGCGTATGCCACGTTTACATCTACGAGGCCGCCGATTTCGA
>BTTC01000321.1:0-2012 GCA_036244935.1 bacterium
TTATCAGTTCTCTTGCGAGGTCTATGTACGCATCTGAACCCTTTGATTTTGCGTCGTATAAAGCAACCGGCAATCCGTGGCTGGGCGATTCCGACAGGCGGATATTGCGCGGTATTATGGTTTTGAAGATATTGCCGTCGTAGTTTTTAATAACTTCCTGCACCACCTGGTTACCGAGAGTTGTCCGTTTATCGTACATGGTGAAAAGAAGACCCTCCACCTCCAGCGACGGGTTAAACGATCCGCGTATCTTGTCTATTGTGTCCAGCAAAAGCCGCAGCCCTTCAAGCGCAAAGTACTCGGTCTGCAAAGGGATAATTACGGAATCGGCGGCGGTAAGGGAGTTGACGGTCAGTAAACCCAGCGAAGGGGGACAGTCGATAATTATGAACTCGAAATCGGCAGGAAGCGAGTTTATCAGGTTCTTCAGTTTGTATTCCCTGTTTTCGGCTGCTATAAGCTCTATCTCGGCGCCGGTAAGGTTTATATTTGACGGCAAAAGAAAAAGAGAATCAACGGCCGTGTTTTTTATCATGGCCGGTTCCGCCTTTTCGTTCAGCAGCGCTTCGTAGATCGTATTGTCTCCGTTAGGCTTGAAGCCGAGGCCGGAAGTGGCATTGGCCTGAGGATCGATATCTATAACGAGCGTTCTGCATCCGGACATGGCAAGGCAGGCTCCAAGATTGATGGAGGTGGTAGTTTTACCGACCCCGCCCTTCTGGTTTGATATGGCTATTTTAAGTCTCATTTCAGCTTCGCTGCGCTCGCAGAAACTCGACATGACCTGTTTTTGGAAGTCTCATTTTTAGGCAAGTTTAACAGCGGTGCGATATTTCGGCAAGGGAAAAATCTGTTTCACGTGAAACATTATCGTAAGATGTTCAGCATATAAACCAGAATGCCCACCATAATGAACTGGAAATCGAAAATAAGCTCGAACCTGTCCGGGTCGCTCCATGCGTGTCTCTGGTTGTATATGAGGAATCCCAAAAGATACACGGTAACGGCAAACAGTCCAAAGACCTCCATGCCGATACCCCCGTAGCTGTAACCGGCGATAAGAACGAGTCCGAGTAGAAAAACAGAGCTGTAAAGTATCTGCGAAGCGCGTTTTCTGCCCAAAACCATGGTTATAGCCTCACGGCCTACTATGTGGTCACCTTTGATGTCGCGTAAACCGAAAAGCACAACCCGGATGTAGGATATGCAAAAGGCGAACAGGAATGTGTATAAAAACCCCGATGCGTTCGGAGATGAAATATAGGGAATGACGGCCGTAGTGATTCCCCATGCAAGACCGACAAACAGCTCCTTGGATGCCGGTATATCCTTGAGTCTGACGATCGTAAGGATTTTTTTCCATGAAAAAAGCGGCATCCCATACGTAATGCCGAAACCGACAACGGCGGCGAACAGCATGAATGACGGAGTGCCGAGCCCCCATGCAAAATAAAACCCGGCGGAAATCGACAAAAACCATATCGCCCAGAAAAGTACGCGGTACTCGATATGGTACTTGTATCGCCGGGGATTGCTCTTTTTCAAATCCTCGGCCAGGATCAGCTGGTTTAACAGATGGGTCCCCAAAACGGCGCAAAAAGGCACTGCCAGCAGCGGGAGGTAAAGCGGTATGTCCATTATCATCATATTCGCGGAGGTAAGGAACGTTGCCCCAAGCGCCAGCATCATGTTGCTTTTAACGAATATATTAAAAAAGATGTTTAAAGCCGGAACCGCAGGTTGTTTTTTCATGGTGAATGAATTCAGTTTTTCCATCACCTCGTCAATTACCCACTTCGGCGTGGATGCGCCGGCGGTAACGCCTATCGACTTGTAACCGTTAAGCGTTTTGATATCCAGTTCCGACGCCTTTTCTATCGTATAAGCAGGCAGGCCGCGGCCTTTTGCGATTGCGGCAAGACGCGCCGTATTCGCCGAGTTGCCGCCGCCGACGACAACCATAGCGTCTACCTCGGAGGAAATTCTTATAACCTCTCGCTGACGCTGCTTTG
>BTTC01000322.1:0-2006 GCA_036244935.1 bacterium
CCATTAAAGCGGTACGTGAGTTGGGTTTAAAACGTCGTGAGACAGTTTGGTCCCTATCCGTCGTGGGCGCTGGATATTTGAGGGAATCTGCTCCTAGTACGAGAGGACCGGAGTGGACGTACCTCTGGTGTTCCGGTTGTCGCGCCAGCGGCATTGCCGGGTAGCTAAGCTCGGAACGGATAACAGCTGAAAGCATCTAAGCTGGAAACCGATCCCAAGATTAGATATCCCTGAAGGCCCCTCGAAGACTACGAGGTTGATAGGCCGGATGTGGAAGCGCAGTAATGCGTGAAGCTAACCGGTACTAATTGGCCGTTTGACTTGTCTTTTTTTAATTCTCGATTACTAATTGATCAACCCTTATTAAAATCGCCGATGTATAATGCAGGTAAGAACGGTGGGGGATTGTTTGGGTTAGTAGCAGAGCCCTGAAGGGCCGCTAAGCCATAAAACATTTCATTAACCTTCGCCGTTCTTGTTTTTTTATCCGCATTTTGATCGGCACCAGCTGCGATAAGTTTTTGCGTGCAGCCCGTTAATCAAGGCTGAAGTTCAATGCAAAGGTGGAAGAACCTGCTTATCGCGTGCGGCGTATGCCGCTTATTTGTTTGTTGGAATAATTGCCGGTGGCAATGGCGAGGGGGTCACACCCGATCCCATACCGAACTCGGAAGTTAAGCCCCTCAGCGCCGATGGTACTGCATGGGAGACCGTGTGGGAGAGTAGGACGTCGCCGGCTTTAAGTTTTTTTTAGCCTCTGCAGGCAACCAATCCTGCAGGGGCTTTTTTTATGCTTTTATACTATAGCGCTTATGAAAATTAATTTCGACTCTGTTTGGGGGCAGTCCTCGGCGTGTTCGGTTTTATCCGGCAATATACGGCGAAACCGCGTTGCCGGCGCATATCTGTTCAGCGGCCCTTCCGGTACGGGCAAAACTCTGACGGCCGGAATCTTCGCCGGCTCGCTGCTTTGCGAATCACGTTTAGAGCAGCTGCCGTGCGGTAAGTGCCGCTCGTGCAGGATGTTCGGGGCGGGGTCTCACCCCGATTTCACACGGGTCGCGCCGGATGGAACGATGATAAAGATCGAACAGGTGCGCGCGCTTATTTCATCCCTTTCGATGAAGTCCTACGGTGGCGGCCGCAAACTGTGCGTCATGGAAGAGGCGGACAAAATGAACCCGCCCGCGGCCAACGCGTTTTTAAAAACTCTTGAAGAACCGCCGCCGGATACTGTTTTGATCCTCGTTACCTCAAGCCCGTCGGCGCTTTTGCCCACGATAGTCTCCCGCTGCCGCACGGTAAGGTTCGTTCCCATGCGGCCCGAAGAGCTGGGCGAAATGCTTGAAAGGGAAAAATCGTTTTCTCGCGAAGATGCATTTTATACGGCGACGCTGGCGGAAGGGTGTCCCGGCAGGGCGCTGGGCGGAGAGGTCGACCTCATAAAGCGCGTGGACGGCGAGGCGATGGACCTTATGGCCGCCATACTGAACATGAAACCGGATGAGGTGATACGGTTCGCGGAGGGCTGGAGGAAAAGACGCGACGACCTGCCCGTGTTAACCGATCGTATTCTGGAGATATTGCGTTTCGCGGGCCGGAGAAATTTCCATACATCATCTGGTACAATGGCCGCTGTTATGAAAACGTTTACAGGCGTGCCGCAGGGCTGGATACTTGAGGGGTTCGAAGAGATCTTGGATTTGAAGCCCGATTTGCGTTTCAATCCTAACGTACAGATTTTTCTGGAATCGATTATATTCAATCTTCAATCGATATTTATGAAAGGAGAGCCGGTTGCAGGCAGAATCTATTGAAGATGATATTACGGTAGCCGTAATTTTCAGGAACAACTCAAAATCCCGCGAGTTCCGGTGCAACCACCTGTTTTTGATGGTGGGTGATTCGTGCGTTGTAGATACCGAGCACGACGGACCGTGCGTCGGCGTTGTAACGCGCGCGAGGTTGAAGGCTAGTGGAAGGCGCTGCCGCCACAGGCTCAAGAA
>BTTC01000323.1:0-1967 GCA_036244935.1 bacterium
ACGTCTTTACACCCGAGTCTTATGAACGTCCTTACGCAATCCATTGCGGTGTTGCCGGCGCCCACCACCAGAGCTTTCTTAGGCGTGGGAATTTCGGCGGTTTTAAGCACAATGTCCTTAAGAACGTCTATGCCCTTATAAAAACCTTTGTAACCTTTGAACTCGCCGTCCACGCGCATCTTCTTGGAGAGATCGCCTCCGGTTGACAGAAAGAAAGCTTTGTAACCCTTATCACGCAGGCTTTTGAAGGTTTCGTCCCTGCCGAAATTTACGCCGGTTATTACTTCAACGCCCAGCTCGCGCAGGTAGTCCGCCTCACGGTTTAATTTTTCTTTCGGGATGCGGTATTGCGGGATGCCGGTATGCGCCGCGCCGCCTATAACGTCCAGCTTTTCAAAAACCGTAACGCGGTATCCCTTTAGCGCAAGGTAGTACGAACACGAAAGGCCGGAAGGCCCGCCGCCTATGACGGCAACTTTTTCGTCTCTTGAATGCTTTAACGGGTTTTGCGGCTTCTCAATCTCGTGAAGGTCTTCCCAATCCCATGCTACGCGCTTCAGCTTGCAGATGGCCAGCGAAGTTTCCACGTTTTCCCTTCGGCAGTTGTTCTCGCATGGATGAAAGCAGGCCCGCCCCAGCGTACTTGCCATTGGGCTGGCCTTTCGGATTGTTTCCAGCGATCCTGAATAGTCCGCGTCTTTTATCTGTTCGATGTACCTGGGGATGTCCATGCCGGTGGGACATGCCGAGGTGCATGGAGCGGTCATTCTGTACGGGTACTGGAAGTTTGAACGTTTCCTTTTAGCGTTTATGTAATCCATGTAATCGTCCCTGAAATGCTCCAGCGTATCCATTATGGGAGCCGGGCCAAGCTGGCCGATGCCGCATTTGGAATTTTTTATCATGGTGCCGCACAGATTTTTCATCTCCTCAAGGTCGGACTCGGCGCCGTTTCCACCGGCGATTTTTTCCAGCAGGTTTTCCAAAACGCTGGTGCCTATTCGGCAGGGGAAGCATCTGCCGCACGAACTTTTTCTTAGCGCAGTCGAATAGCTCAAGGCCATTTCCACCATGTCGTACGGCTCGCCAAGCAGCACAACGCCGAACCAGCCCATGAAGCCTGTCATCTTCCGGCTCGCGTCGAAATCGACAGGGAGTTTCATACCGGAGCAGTCCGCACGGTTTTCTTCCGGCAGCCCCCTGTTGTCGACTACGTTATCACGCCACGAACTGAACAGGACTTTCATGATGTTTTCACCCGCACTAATTTCACCCCATATACCGAAATAGCGGACTCAGCGCCATTCCATGGAAAAATCCGGTTTACACGTGCCCTCTTAAATCAAAAAAACGGCCTCATGTCGATGAAAAATTTCAATCAGCCCGAACAATGCAGACGAATGAACAGCTATCCCGCTATTCCCGGTGTGCCATTAGCTCCCCATAACACGGGCCGCGCCGATTTTTTTTAAAGTCTGTATAAGGGCGGCAAATACTCAAACAGTCTATCACCAGTAAAGTACCGCCGTCCATCAATTTATATTTTTTTCCACTGGTTCACGATGGTATGCTGAATTGTGCTGAAGAGGAAGATCAAAGCAACATATTGACCGGGGGAAAAATGAATCGGCCCGAGCCACGGCTTTTTTTAATAATTCCAGTCCTGATACTTGCAGTTTCGTTGAGCGTTTTTCACGGCTGCGCCTCTTATTTCGCTGATACCGCCGATGAGGGCAACGGCGTAAGCGCAGTGTTTAATATGGGCACGGGTGCGCTGCTTTTCGGTTCAATAATAGATCTGCCGCGCAGTCTTTCAACGAACGCTCCCGCAGCCAAACCGGAAGCCGCCTCCGAAAGACGCGAGAGGAGCAGTGGCGGAACGACGGAAGTTTTCAACAGCATAAGAAGCGATATAAGCACAGCCGATGTTATAAAAGACTACGTTAGAAATATTGCAGCTGCTACGG
>BTTC01000324.1:0-1960 GCA_036244935.1 bacterium
CAACTGGTACCCCTCGTTTTCAAGTTCCTTGATGCGGTCGACGATTTCGCGCACCCGCTGGTCGTCCGAGTCGAGGTCAAGGCCGAACTCACCGGCCTTCGCAAGAATGCTGCCCTTACCGGAAAGATCGGAGATAAGGATGCGCCTGCGGTTGCCTGTCTTTTCAGGTTCGATGTGCTCGTATGTCCTCACGTTTTTAAGTACCGCGTCCACATGAAGACCTCCCTTGTGCGCGAAGGCGCTTGCCCCGACAAACGGCTGATTCGTGCGCGGTTTCATGTTGGCCAGTTCCGAAACGAAAAGCGACGTTGACCTTAAACGTTTAACGCGGGATTCCGGGAGGCATTTGAACTCTCCCTCTATTTTATACTGTATGTTAGGGATCACCGTGCAGAGGTCTGCGTTGCCGCAACGCTCGCCGATGCCGTTTATGGTGCCCTGCACCTGCCGCGCGCCTGCGAGAACCGCCATTATGGTGTTCGCGGTTGCGAGGTCGGAGTCGTTATGGCAGTGGATGCCGATCCGGTTTGAAATATGTTTTCGCGCCTGCCATACGGCGTCAAACACAACGTAAGGCATCGAGCCGCCGTTGGTATCGCACAGGACAATCCAGTCCGCTCCCGCGTCCTGCGCCGCGCGCAGACAGTCCAGGGCGTATGAGCTGTCATCCTGATAACCGTCAAAATAATGCTCGGCGTCGAAGATGACTTCTTCCACCCTGGGTTTCATGTATCTGATGGAGTCATATATGAGTTTTATATTTCGAGCTTTCGACACCCTCAAAACATCCCTTACGTGCACGTTCCACGTCTTGCCGACGATTGTTGACACCGGCGCTCCGCTGTCCAGCATAATCTTCAGACTTCGATCTTTTGCCGGGGTTTTAGAAGGGTGGTGCGTGCTTCCGAAGGCCGTTACGCGGGCTTTTTTCAGCTTCAGTTTTTTTACTTCTTTAAAGAAAGCGGCGTCTTTGGGGTTGGAGCCGGGGTATCCGCCTTCGATGTAATGGATGCCGAGGTCGTCAAGTTTTTCGGCGATGCGCAGCTTGTCTTCCAGGGTGAAAGAAATATCCTCCGCCTGCGAACCGTCGCGCAGGGTGCAGTCGTATAGATAAATTTTCTTGGCGTTCATTTTATTTTATCCAGCTCAAAACCTTTATGTAATATATTAACCGCTTTATCGCAATCTTTTCTGTCCACTACGCACGAAATTTTTATTTCCGAGGTGGAGATCATAAGTATGTTTATCCCCTGCGACGCGAGAAGCGAAAACATCTTTGCCGCAACGCCCGTATGCGACCGCATGCCGACTCCTACGATGGAAACCTTTGCGATTTTTTCGTCAATCGTCACCTTTTTCGCGTCGATTTCGTTGGCCGCCTCTTCCAGTTTCGCCCGCGCCTTCCCTGCCTCGGAGCCGGGTACCGTCAACGTTACGTCTGTAAGTCCGTCCGTTCCTATGTTTTGTATTATCATGTCCACGTTGATCTCTTTGACCGCAATTCGCTCAAAGATTTTTGCGGCGATGCCCGGACGGTCGGGCGCGCCGGTAACCGTAAGCTTCGCCTGATCCTTGTCGTAAACAACGCCGGAAACCAAAACTTTTTCCATAGATTCATCCTCCGAAACTACCCATGTGCCGGGCCCATCAATAAATGATGATTGTACCAAAATAGGAATTTTATATTTGGCCGCAACTTCCACCGAACGGGTCTGTAAAACCTTCGCGCCGAGGCTTGCCATCTCCAGCATCTCTTCGTATGAGATTTTACCGATTCGCCGGGCCTGCGGAACGATATTCGGATCGGTGGTATAGACGCCGTCCACGTCGCTGTAAATTTCGCACCGGTCCGCGCCGAGCGCAACGGCACGCGCAACGGCAGTGGTATCCGACCCGCCCCGCCCCATGGTCGTAACCGTGTCTTCTTCTTCGCTGTATCCCTGGAAACCCGCGATAACGG
>BTTC01000325.1:0-1960 GCA_036244935.1 bacterium
AGCACAAGAATGATTTCGTGCTTCGTGATAAGCGCGACGACGCCCAGCAGCGCGCCCATGGGAATGGAACCGGTATTACCCATGAACACTTCCGCCGGGTACGAATTGAACCATAAAAACCCCAGCGACGCGCCCACCACGGCGCCGCACAAAACGCTGAGTTCTCCGGCGCCTCTTATGAAAGGAATCTGCAGGTAATCGGCAAAACCGCCGTGGCCGGAAACATAAGCTATGGCCGTGTACGCGGCAAAGGCGATCGTTATGGGACCGATTGCAAGACCGTCCAGCCCATCCGTAAGGTTTACGGCGTTGGATGCCCCCACAATCACAATCGCTGCGAAGATATAGTAAAAATACGAAAGATCGGGCCGGAGGTTTTTGAAAAACGGCATCTGGAGCCGCGTAAAATCTCCCTCGAAACCGGGATCACCAGAAATCAGAAACAATATCGGAACGGCGGCAAGGAACTGCATCGCGAACTTGGCTTTTACCGATACGCCTACGCCGTTTTTAAGTTTTATTATGTCATCCATAAGTCCTATACCGCCGTACAGCAGCGCCGTCAATACGGCCGTCCAGACAAAGCGGTTCGATATATCGGCCCACAGCAGCGTCGGCGCCAGGAAGGAAACCAGTATCAGTATGCCGCCCATTGTCGGCGTTTTGGTTTTGATTTTGTGGTGTTCAAGATACTTTTCGTCAACCCTTTCGTGAAATTCATTCTTCGAAAGGTAACGTATGAGTAACGGCCCCAGTATGAATGAAATCAAAAGCGCGGTAACCGTTGCGTAAGACGTGCGGAACGTGATGTACCTGAACACGTTGAATATGGAGAACTGCTCGTGAAGCGGGTACAAAAAATTATAAAACAATTTACAGCATGCTCCTTAAAATTTCTGATGCCGTTTCACGGTCATGGAAATGGCGGCGCTCCCGGCCTATGATCTGGTAATCCTCGTGTCCCTTACCGGCAATTACGACGCTGTCGCCCTTGTGCGCCAGTCTTATTGCGTGTTCTATCGCCGTTCGCCTTGACGGGATTACGCTCACCCGCCCCATGCGTCCTTCCGGGATTCCTTCCAGTATGCCGTTGATGATTTTCATGGGATCTTCCGTTCGGGGGTTGTCGGAGGTTACGACCAAAAGGTCCGCAAGCTCGCAAGCCGCCGCGCCCATCAGTTTCCTCTTGCCGGTATCGCGGTCGCCTCCGCATCCGAAAAGGCAGATTATTCTCCCTTCCGTCAACCGCCTTGCGCTTTTAAGAACGTTTTCCAGGGCGTTATCGGTGTGCGCGTAATCGATAATCACCGCGAAATCCTGACCTTCGTCAACCATTTCAAAGCGGCCCGGCACGTCTTTAACGGACGCCAGGGAAGCGGCGATCAAATTCGTATCAAAACCTTCCGCCAGCCCCACGGCAACCGCAGCCATCGCGTTATAGATATTGTGTTCCCCGGGAAGTTTTATAAAGACCTCGATCTCGCCGGCGGGAGTATCAAACAGCGTTTCGGAACCTGAAAAACCGGTTTTCGATCTAACGCACCGAACGTCCGCGTTTTCCGAAAAGCCGTAAGAAATTACGCGGCATTTCGCTGCCTCCTTCAGCCATAGTTTGCCCACCGGGTCGTCGAGGTTAATCGCCGCATATTCAAGATCGAAATCGGTAAAAAGTCTTTTTTTCGCCTTGACGTATTCTTCCATCGAGCCGTGGAAATCCAGATGATCCTGCGTAATGTTTGTGAACACCGCCCCTTTGAACAGGGTATGCTCCAGCCTCCTCAGCGCCAGCCCGTGGGAGCTTGCTTCGATGACGCAGCGGGGATTTTTATATGCGGCGGCCTTGTGGAACATTCTTTGAAGGTCGGACGATTCCTGTGTGGTCTGGCCGGCTTTCTGCGCGTAGCCGGGGAAATCGTAATCGATGGTACCAAACCTTGACGTCCTGTATCCCGCGTTGTTA
>BTTC01000326.1:0-1953 GCA_036244935.1 bacterium
CATACCGAAAGCCTGCACCACGCGGTAACCGGAAAACGTTTCGCTCATAAGGGCGGTGAGGTTTGCCATGCGTTCCTGAGTGTTTTTACTTATACGGCGGATCATCCTGCCCAGCCGCGTTATCAGCCCGGCCGCAAACGGTATCACCAGCACCGCAATAATCGAAAGAGTCGCATCGCGGTATAACAGGACGCATATCAAAACGATAACGGTGAAACCTTCGCGGAAAAGATCGTAAACCACAATTGCTATGGCGTCCTGAATAATCTGTATATCGTTTACGATGCGCGATACGAGCCTGCCGGAGGCGTGCTTGTGAAAAAATGAAAGCGATAGGCCCTGGATGTGCCGGTAGATGTGGTTGCGTATGTCGCGTACCGACATCTGCCCGACCTTCTGCATAATGGTCGATGCCGCGTATCTCCCCGCCCCGCGCAGGAAATATATCCCTATCAATGCTGCGGGGAGTATTTTTAACATATCCCGGTCTTTCTTTATAAAGATGTCATCCAGTAGCGGCTGGATCAAAAAGGCCGCGCCGCCGGAAGTGGATGATACGAGAATCATGCAAAAAGAGGCGAAAACAAACGCACCGATATACGGCTTCAGGTATTGCAGAAGACGCCAGTAATCCTGCCGGACTTTTTCAGATTCTTTCATGTTCTCTCCATTACGGCGTTAGCCACCGTTTCCACATCCAGACTATCCATGCAATCATAATATTCGCATTGCCTGCCTGTACAGCTTTCGCATACCGGCACGTCAGGTTTTAATGCCGAATCGTTTTCCCCTATCGGCCCCCATCTTGACGGAAGGCAGACCCGTATGGGGCAGTAAATGCCCACTGCTGGAGTTCCCACCGCCGATGCAATATGCAGCGGCCCGGTACTTGGCGCAACGAAACAGTCGAGGCTCTTTATAAAAGCCGCAAGCTCTTTCAATCCCCCGGCCACGTATAACGCGGGTTTTTTCGATGAAATCGATTCTACATTTTCTATAAGCCGTTTTTCACCGGGGCCGCATACAAGAATAACGTTTACGCCGTTGGCGGATATATTATCCGATAACCCGGCATACCGGCTCGGCTGCCAGTTACGCGCGGAGCCGCCCATACCCGGAAAAACACCCACGTTTTTTTTGCCGGAGTCAAGAAGCGAAGCGGCTTTTTCAGCAGGGTTTTCCAAAACCGCAATCGACGACTTCCTGACGGCCTCTATACCAAGCGGTTTTAGCAGGGCGAGGCTGTAATCGGCTTCGTGTAGAAAACCTTTTGACCTGCGCTGCTTTATGGAACGGTTATAAAAAATCTGCGCCGCTTTGGATGCAGGCCCGATTCTGAGCGGGATACCCGCGCGCCATACGGCCATCGATACCCAGAAATCTGAATAAAGGTGTACCGCAAAATCAAAATTTTCAGGCCGAAGCTTCTTGTGAAGTCTTTGGGCACAATTAAAAAACGACGGCTTGTCGTTCGTATCAAGCGTTATTATCTCGTCGATGTCCGGGTGGTTTTCCAGCAGCTCGGCGATCATCGGCCTTACGAGAACCGATATATTCCACCGGGGGCGCGCTTTACGGATGGAGCTGAAAACAGGGGTGGACAGTACGACGTCTCCTATACGGTCGGTCCGCAAAACAAGAATATTCCGGCGGGAAACGTCGTTCCCTGCGTCCGTTGTCATAATGACGGCCGCGGTGGGTTAATGTAATCTCGAATTGTCGGAACAGGACAACTTCGACTGCCCGATACGCGAATAAAAATCATTCAAAACCGGATCCGGGAAAAACCGGTCGCTTTCGTCCAGATATTTCAAAACAGAGAAAAACCAGTATCCTTCGTCCGGCGTTTCGATTATTGCGGTATCGTTGCCTTTATAAAAATCCATTATCTCTTTAGCGGCCGATTTTGGCGGGGGGCCGGTGCGTTTTACGTTTACCGCAAGCGGTCTCATG
>BTTC01000327.1:0-1939 GCA_036244935.1 bacterium
AAAAATAAGCCGGGCTGGATGAAAATCCGCGGCGCGTACATACTCGGATGTCTGGCACGCGGAGTTACGATCCCGGACGAGTTAAGGCTTCCTGACTATTTCGGTACCGATGCCGGGATCGGTAAAAATTTCCAGAAGCACCGAATGTTTAATACGGCCGTCTATGATGTGCGTCTTTTTTACGCCCTCTTCAAGGGCCCGAAAGCAGCTTTCAACCTTGGGCAGCATCCCTCCGCATATAACGCCAGACTCAATTAGCCCTTCGACTGTTTTTTTATCAAGCGTTGATATGAGTTCCGTATCTTCGTTATAAATACCTTTTTCGTTGGTTAAAAGCATCAGCTTTTCCGCCTTGAGCGCGGCGGCGATTTCACCGGCAACGGTATCCGCATTGATATTATAGGTCTCTCCGCCTCTGCCCGCGCCTACCGGGGCTATTACCGGAATGAAGCTGCCGCGGTCGATGGTTTCAAGTATCGCCGTGTTTATCCCTGTTATCCGGCCTACCATACCCAGGTCGATTATCTCTGGCCGTTTCATGTCCGCGGCCGGTTTTTTTATCGTCAACTTCTCCGCTTCTATGAGCCTCCCGTCCTTGCCGCTCAAACCTACGGCGCTGCCTCCCGCCGTGGAGATAAGGTTTACTATTTCCTTGTTCACCTTGCCTACGAGTACCATCTCTACAACGTCCAGGGTCTCTTCGTCGGTAAAACGGTGTCCTTCTATAAAACGTGTTTCCATGCCCATTTTTTCAAGAGTTTTCCCGATCTGAGGGCCGCCGCCATGGACTATGACGGGGTTGATCCCAACGTATTTTAAAAGCGTAACGTCGCTGGCAAACCCCGACTTGAGTTCGTTGTCAACCATTGCCGCGCCGCCATACTTTATTACTATCGTCTTGCCCTGCAGCGAGCGTATGTACGGCAGCGCCTCAAGCAGTATGTCCGCCTTGCGGATAAGTTCGTCCAGAGCCGTATCCATCATGGAAGAAATTATACACGCACTTTTGTATAAGCGCTAAACATGCGCCAGTCCGGTTCACTACATTCGCCGTCATGCAAACGGGATAAACGTTAATTTTCATTTAGCGGAAGGTACGCGCTTGTCACGCAGTCCGTATTGCGGCTATACTCCCAGCTTTGTAAACACTTATGTATTCACCAATTAGAGAATAGCCAAAAGGACTGAAAATGCCGAAACCAAAAACACATTTTTTCGTATGTAGAAACCAAAGAACCCCCGGCCACCCCAAGGGATGCTGCCACGACCGTATGGCAGCCGACGTTTACAGCGCGCTCGGCAAGCGGCTGCAGGAAACGGAAGCCTACGGTACGGTTATGTTATCCGCCGTCGGAAACTGCCTCGGGCCTTGCGAATTGGGCCCCATAATGGTTGTCTATCCCGATAACGTATGGTACGGCAGACTGAACGCGGACAAGGCGGTTGATATTTTCAACAGCCATGTGAACGAAGGCAAACCGGTAAAGGAACTTTTGCTGCCGGAGGGCGCTTACTAATCCGTATGCAGAAGCCGGGCGGAGCCTCGCGTAATTATTAATATGCCCAGCTTGCAGATCAGAGTTTAACGGTGCCGTCCGCTTCTTTTGTGGATTTGGAAAATATGCTGGCTCCTTGTGCCGCGCGAGGCTCGACTACGCGCGGGCGCGCTTTTAACGAAAGAGAGCACCCTTACCGTTCGCCATACCAGCGCGACAGGGACCGGATAGTCCATTCGGCCGCTTTCCGCAGGCTGGAAAACAAAACGCAGGTATACACGCAGCTGTTCCAGGAAGCGGACTATTTCCGTAAGCGGTTAACGCACACTCTGGAAGTTGCCCAGATAGCCCGTTCCATATCGCGGGCGCTTGGGCTGAACGAGGACCTCACAGAAGCGGTGGCGCTTTGCCACGATCTTGGTCACGCGCCTTTCGGCCACAGG
>BTTC01000328.1:0-1934 GCA_036244935.1 bacterium
CGGACGCGCTCACTTACAAGTTTTTTATAATCCGGATGGATGAAACGATCTATTTCCATTCCGGCGATTTCCACGTAATGCGACGCGCCGAGAAGCGTTACGCCCGAACTGTTGATAAAAACTATCTTCCCATCGCTGTGCACCAGGACGGCGTCGGGCGACAACTCCACCAGCTTACGGTACCGCTCCTCACTCTCCTTGAGCGCATCTTCCGCCCTTTTCCGCGTGAGCACGTTTTCAACTGTTCCCGGCAAGACGGCAAGATCGTTTCTGTCCGCGTCTTTTATCAGGTAATCGTATGCGCCGCGCCGTATGGCTTGCGCCGCCACCTCCTCGTTTCCGCTGCCCGTAACAAAAATGACGGGCGTCTCTTTTACGAACTCGATTATTTCCTGTCCTGTACCGTCTCCGAGGTGGTAGTCAAGCAGTATCACGTCAAACGTCAACTTGTCTAACTTTTCGATACCCTCCGTTACCGATGAAGCCATGGTTACCTCGTAGGGCAGCTGTTTTTCGGCCACCATCCTTTCAAAGGCCTTACGGTCTACCTGGTCGTCTTCCACCAGGAGGATGCGCGTTTTTGCTTTTTTCATTATTACGTTCAGTACCTATTGTCACGGGGAGCCAATTCGCAAAGTTCCCAGTAAAGGTTTATGACTTTTACCACTTCAAGGAACTTGTCGAAATCTACCGGCTTTATAACGTACCCCGCAACGCTCAGGTCGTAACTTTTCACCATATCGCTGTCTTCTTTTGATGTCGTAAGGACAATGACCGGTATCCTTTTTAAATTTCCATTGTTTTTTATTTGTTCAAGGAACTCCAGTCCCCCCATGACAGGCATGTTGAGGTCCAGCAGTATTATCCCCGGCCTGGGCGATTTGCCGGGTTCCGAATATTCTCCCTCGCTGCGTAAAAATCTGAGAGCCTCTTCTCCGTTGCCGGTCACATAGAGAGGGTTGCATATATTGTTTTCATTAAGCGCCTTTTGAATGGTTTTAATGTCTACTACGTCATCCTCCACAAGCAATATCGGCATACCTTTTTCCATATTTATTCAGCTCCCGTTTTTAATTCCGAAGGCGACTTTATCGGATCACCCGTTGAATTATTATTCATACCTGCATTCCCCTTCGGCAAAGTGAAAATGAACTCGCACCCCTTACCCACCTCCGATTTCAAGCGGATGTGCCCATTGTATTGTTCTACAATCTTTTTTACCAGCGTAAGACCTATGCCGGTGGACTCGACTTTGTCGCGGGACTCAAGGGTCTGGAATATCTTGAATATGCGTTCGTGGTGACGGGGGTCTATTCCGATGCCTGTATCTCTTATAGAGAATTCCCAGAACTCGCCGTTTTCATTATGGCTTATTGTTATCTTCCCATCAGGTTTGCCCATGTATTTAATTGAGTTTGAAATAAGATTTTGAAATATCTGCATAACGTGAGTTACGTCGCAATACACCTTGGGCAGCGTATTTTCTATCTGGACGGAGATACCCTTGGGCGGCGCAAGCAGGTCTATAACTTCGTTGACTATCCGCGCAGAGTCCACATGGCTCAAAACCAGCTTTATCCGGCCCAGACGGGAATATTGCAATATCCCGTCTATAAGCTGGTTCATCCTCTTTGTGCGTTGAATAAGCAGATCCAGGTTCTCAAGCCCCTCGCTGTCCAGAACTTTTTCGTGGTCCCTTTTTATCCAGCCGGCAAGCGAGCCGATGGCGCGCAGCGGCGCTTTGAGGTCGTGCGATACCACATAGGCAAATTCCCGCAGCTCGGTGTTGACCTTGTCCAGATTGTTTATCAGCTCTTCGCGCTGTTCATCCGCGCGTTTGCGCTCGGTTATGTCCCTGGTGATCCTGATGAGGCTTCTTACATCCCCGTTGCGGCTTTTAACCGGACTTATGACAGCCTTCAGCCACTTATCCT
>BTTC01000329.1:0-1934 GCA_036244935.1 bacterium
AGATTGTAAGCCACCATAAACGGCTCGGAAACGACCATTGCGACGTCCAGATATTCCTTGGCAATATCAAGCAGCAGTTCCTTTTTGGCAATCGACGCGCGGGCGGGAACGCCGATAACGCCGCACACCTCATCGCCCTTTTGGGGCTCGGCAAGATTTACGGCGTGTTCTATCAAAAGCCGGGCCGCCTGAAGATCGCGTTCGCCGGCCTCCTTGATAACGCCGTCTTCAAGTGGTTTGCAGATTTCAAGATAAGAGCGTTTTTTCAGAGCTTCGCTGCCAATGATATGGGCCTCGCCGGAAAGCTTTATGGCGATAATGTCTTTGGGGTATCCGACCACGGACTCGAACATCGCTTTGGCTCCCCTGTTGGACATGACGGCCGTTCTTGAGGTGCCAAGGTCGATTCCCAGCAAAAGTTGATTTACGTTATTTCCCTCTGCCATTCCTATCTCCTTTTCGGCATTATTAAGCGCACAGACAATTTCCTTCAGGCCTTTCGATATCTCTCCAACGATGCCACGTCCAACTTCACTATCCATTCACACAATAATGTCATGACTGATTATCTGCGACGATCCATTTCAGACCTATCCGCCCTTTTTCTTCTTTGGACCAAGCAGCAGGTTTAAAATCCCGCCAGCGGTATCGCTTACAATACCCACCGCGCCTTTGACGGTATAGCCAGCCACGGTTGCCGCTCCTGATCCGATTGATGTAATCCCGTCCGCAACCTTTCCCGTTACGCGCGTTGCGGTATTCAACGCCGCGTCGAAGGCTCCTTTTTTGCCTTCACCTCGTTTGCCTTGTGCGGGACTTACCGCCGTTTGTACCTTGGCGGATGCTTTTTTTACACCGCTTACCACGCCTCCTGCCGCATCTCCCAAAGTATTTATTACGCCGCTGCCCACTCCTTCCACCGGTACTGTTACCAGTTTCACGGTTGCCGGTCGACGCACCGTCTTATTGGGCTGCTTGGACTTTGCCGCTTCTTCTTTCTTTTTGTCTGCTTTTGACGCGATTTCACTTACTATATCCGCCAGCGGTTTTTTAACTTTCGATTCTGGTTTTTTCCTTGAGGTTTCTGCGGCGACATTTTTGCTTACCATTTTTTCAATTGTTTTCGAACTTTTCTCCTGTTTTTTCAGAGCCTCTATCATTGCATTAGAAGCGCTGGAACTTTTTTTACCGGTTGAGCCCCCGCTTTTTTTTGTAGCCATAAATACCTCCATAATAGTCATAGGTTTTGTGCCTGGTTTTTTTTCTATATCCTCATCAGGCGATTCGCCGCCCTGCGTCTCTTCTTCGCCAGTAATATTTTCATCATCCCCGCTTTGCGAAGATTCGGCCGGCTCCTCCTTGCTTACAGAATTTTCAGGTTCCCGCGAAATTCCGGGTTCGGCGATCTCCACCTCGTTTTTCGTTTTATCGGTCGAATCCGCAATTTCCACGGATTCCTCTACGCCTGTTTGCATCTCCTCTTCCACTATTTTTTGCCGCGCGGTTTTCCACGGGTTTTCCTTAATAAGATTTTTCCTCATCTTTTTGGTGGCGGCAGTACGAGCCGGACTAAATTCCGACAGCGGCATCCCATTAGCTTTAAGACTGCTTTTTAGCGAAACCTTACGGTTTATTACTTCATCTATCAAATGCAGAGGATATTCAGTCATTTCCGCCTATTTTTCATTATTTCCCTTGCAAGGGACATGTAATCTTCCGCGCCGTGGGCGTTTGGTTTGAAGTCGATAATCGATTTCCCGAACGCCGGACTTTCAGCGATCCTGACGTTCCGGCGTATAACGGTTTTCGTTAAAAGTTTCGGGTAGCGTTTTTTCAATAGTTCAAGCACTTCTCCCGAAAGCCTTATGCGCTTGTCGAACATGGTAGGCACCACCATCGAGAAACGTAATTCAGGATTAAGTCGTTTTTTGACT
>BTTC01000330.1:0-1913 GCA_036244935.1 bacterium
CGCCGCCTGCAGAAGGTGCGTGGCGGTGTGGTTGCGTATAACGCCGTATCGTCTTTCAACGTCCACCTTCGCGGTTACCTGCTGTCCCGCTTTTATGACCCCGTCACTGATCTTTACAATATGAGTTATCAGCCCGTCCAGCATGTTTTTAGTATCTTCCACCGCTGCGCTTCCGGTTTCGGAAACTATTACGCCCTTGTCTCCCGCCTGGCCGCCCGATTCGGCGTAAAAGACCGTTTCGGCAAGCACGATTTCGGCTTTTTGTCCATCGCCGCATGAAACTTCTTCAACACGTTTTGCGTTTTGCACTATGGCGACGATTGATGTTTCCTGCTCCGACTTTTCGTATCCGCAGAATTTTGTTTTTACATCCTTGAGCGATTCGTATTCCGGCGGAACCTTCACTACTGTCGCGGTTTTTGAAAATTTCCGCGCCTTTTCGCGCTGGGCTTCAAGCTCCGCGTCGAACCCATCGCGGCTGAAGGTGAGTCCTGCGTCCCTTAAAACGTCTTCCGCAAGATCCAGCGGAAAACCGTAGGTATCGTAGAGTTTGAATATTTCTTTACCGTCCACCGCGCCGCTCTTTTTCGATTTCGTTTTTTCCACAATATCGTTAAGCAGGCGGAGACCGTTTTCCAGCGTTTTGCTGAAGCGTTGTTCTTCAACCTTTATGATTTTCGCCATCGTCGGTTCGGCTTCCCTCAGTTCGGGGTAGGCCTGCTTGAAGCCGTCGATAACCGAGCCGACGACTTTATACATGAAGGGCTCTTTAGCGCCCAGCATCTTGCCGTGGCGCATGGCGCGCCTCATGATACGCCGCAAAACGTAGCCCCGGTCGGCGTTTGACGGAAGTATTCCTTCCGTTATCAGAAAGGCCGCCGAGCGGACATGGTCTCCTATCACGCACAGCGACACGTCGTCATCGCGGTTTAAACCGTATGGTTTTTCCAGAACTTCCTCCGCCCTTGCAATTACGGGACGTATGAGATCGGTATCGAAATTCGATTCCACCGATTGCAAAACGGATGCAAGCCGTTCAAGCCCCATACCGGTATCAATGCTAGGATTTTCGAGCGGTTCCAGTTCCCCCGATTCATTACGGTTGTATTGAACGAATACGAGATTCCACAGCTCCTCATAACGGTCACAGTCGCACCCCGGCGCGCACTCCTCCCTTTTGCATCCGCGCTCCGGCCCGTTGTCGAAAAGTATTTCCGAGCACGGCCCGCATGGACCCGTAGCCCCCATCGACCAGAAGTTATCCTTTTCGCCCATCCGCTTTATTCGTTCCTCCGGCAGGCCGGCGAGTTTCATCCATAGTCTTGCGGCATCGTCGTCGTCCTCAAAGACGGTTATCCACAAGGACTCCCTGGGAAGTTTTACAATTTCTGTTAGAAACTCCCATGCGTACTCTATGGCCTTTTCCTTGAAGTAGTCGCCGAAGGAAAAATTTCCAAGCATCTCGAAAAACGTATTGTGGCGCGAGGTTCGGCCCACTTCTTCCAGATCGTTATGCTTGCCGGATACGCGCAGGCATTTCTGGGAAGATACGGCGCGCGTGTAATCCCGCTTTTCTTTTCCGAGAAATAAGTCCTTGAACTGCACCATTCCGGCGTTGGTGAACAAAAGGGTGGGGTCGGCGGACGGTACCAGATTCGAGCTTCGCACCACGCGATGGTTTTTCGCCGCGAAGTAATCTATGAACTTGCGCCTTATTTCGTTACCCGAATTTCCATTTGGCATGTTCAGTAAGATACCACAAGGGCTATAAAAGCAAACCCCATGGGAAACGCAGGTAGTGCATCAGTTTGAAAATTCCAAAAAAATCTGATTCACGGCAAACCTCCCCTCCTCGGTTCACGAGGAGGGGCGCAGGGGTGGTGTCCATAAACCTTTTGGAATATAGGAAAACC
>BTTC01000331.1:0-1890 GCA_036244935.1 bacterium
TTTCCGTGCGACGTAAAAAGCGATCCTCTTCTTGCGTTGCGCGTCGGCATCACGCAGTCGAACATATCCACCCCTTTAGCGACACTTTGCACGATTTCCTTTGGCGTCCCTACTCCCATCAGGTATCTCGGTTTATCTTTCGGCAAAATATCCGCCGTCAGTTCGGTCATTTCAAGCATGAGCGCAGTCGATTCACCGACGCTTAGTCCGCCGATAGCGTAACCGTCAAACCCTATATCGATTATCTGCCTCGCGGACTTTTCCCGCAACCCGGGATCGGCGCCGCCCTGCGTGATCCCGAAAAGCGCCTGCATGTCGTTCGTCTTTGCGGCTTTGCATCGCTCTTCCCAGCGTGTTGTTCTTTCGACCGCGCGCTTTAAATGTTCGGTTTCAGACGGATAAGGCGGCACTTCGTCAAAGCACATCATTATATCTGCTCCCAGCGCCTGCTGGATTTCAATCGACTTTTCCGGTGTTATAAAATGGCTCGACCCGTCGAGATGGCTCTGGAAAAAGGCGCCTTCATCGCTGATTTTTGAAAGACCCCGCAGGCTGAAAACCTGAAAACCGCCGCTGTCGGTTAGAATGGGTCTCTGCCAGTTCATGAAGCTGTGCAGGCCTCCCATTTTTTTTGTAATTTCATCTCCCGGCCTCAGGTACAGGTGATATGTATTGCAAAGGAGCACCTCGGAGCCGGTGGCTGCCACCTCGCCGGTTGTCAGCGTTTTTACAGCTGCCTGTGTGCCGACCGGCATAAATGCCGGAGTATGGATATCGCCATGCGGCGTTTTTACAATCCCCAGGCGCGCCTTTTTATCACTGCGGATTACATTAAATTCAAACATGGAGATGAAAAACTTAAATTCGGTTTATCAAATGAGGCTCAGCAGGAACTTGAAGTCGTCCTCGTTCGCCATAAGGCCGATGCCCGCAAAGAAAGTGCGATAGTATTCGTTCAGCATTTCATCGCCGCCTATATAGAAATAAAGGTATTTCTGAATGTAAAGCCTGCCGGTCAGTTTAAGCTGCGGGTTTTGTGCGTTCATATCGTATCCGCCCAGATTGAACATCTCAGCGCTCAGCATAATCGAATCCCGCCACGCGTGGAAATCAAGCGCTACCCCGCCGCTGGATTCCATTAAGCCGCCCCTCAGGGTCAGATCGCCGTACCGTTTTGCGATTATGAAACTATAAAGAAGCGAGTTAAGCGTATTCCTTGTCGTCGTAAGGTTTCTTCGCCTAACGTCTTCGGTGATTTCCAGAAGGTAGTACTTGTCTTCCCGGGGTTTTACCTTGATGGAAAAATACGACTTGGTCTGGTCATATTCGATATACCGCTCGCTTCTAAGCCCCAGCGCAATCTTCAGGGATTCCACCCTGCCGATTAACCCTTGCGCCCCTCCGAGGGTGCTGTTTATGTTTTGGTAGACGTCATCTTCCTGTATCAGCTTGCCGAGCGTTCCTTCGCCCCTTTCCATTTTTCCGGATATCTGTTTTATGCTTGCCATTATCACATCCAGTTTTTCGGAGCTTTTTCTCAGGTTATTCATGCTGACACGGAAATTCTCGCGATTTTCCTGCACCACCTCGTCGATGTTGCCGGTCATATCCTTGAAGTTTGATATCCCTTCCTTCAGGTTGGTCCTGTTTTCGGCAAGTGTCTCCTTCAGAAGTCTGGTGGCTTCCCTTGCATTGTTGACAATGACATTGAAACTGTCCTCGTTGTCGGAAACGATTCTGTTAACTTTTGTCATCATCTCAATCAGGTTGTCGACGATGGTTCTAAGCCCGCCCTTGCCGTCCTCGCCGGCGGCGAACGATTCACTGAGAGTTCGCGTGCAAAGCTGCACGTCCTCAAGCGCCGCGGACAGTTTTTTCATCATCTCGTCT
>BTTC01000332.1:0-1889 GCA_036244935.1 bacterium
TCCGACCCCGTATATATTGGTTGTGCGCTGACGGATTTCATCAAAGATTGCGCTGGCCCGCCGCCGGTCCTTGAAGGGCAGCAATTCGAGTTGCAGATTGCCGATCGTGTCGTTTGGATGAGCCTTCCCCGCGAATATGATCTGCACCGGTTTTTCCTTGTTGTTCAGAAGTTTTTTAAGCCTTTCTTCGTCCCGCAGGATCAGCGTACCTCTTTTGTATTCCGCAAAACGTCTCCCGAAGCCTATGGTTAAAGCCTCGGGGTCAAGCACCTCCTCGGCATGCTTTACCTCCCAGTCTGAGGCGCCCTTTTTTTTCAACTGTTCGGCAAGCCTCCTGCGCGCAAACCCAACGAGCCTCTCCCGCCTTCGTTCATGGGTACGCCACAGCTCGGCATCCGGTATTTTTTCGATGTTTTTCCAAACGGTTTCATCACCGGGCTGGGTGATCCACTGCGTTCCCAGGTAACGGTCGAACAGGTGGCGCATCTCTTCCGATATCCATGTCCGTATGTGAATGCCGTTTGTTATGGAGCGTATAGGGATAAGATGCGGCGGCACATTGGGCCATATTTTCTGCCACATTTTGCGGGATATTTCACCGTGCAGTTTCGAGACGCCGTTGCTGGCGCCGGAAAGCCGGAGAGCCAGCACCGTCATGCAGAAATCCTCTTTCTCATCTTCCTGAGTCTGGCGTCCTAAAGAAATGAAATCAGATACCCCCGCATCTTCTCCATCGATAACCGGTTCCAGATATTTTTCAACAAGCGATGGTTTGAAAATGTCGTTACCCGCTGGTACGGGCGTATGAGTGGTGAATACCGTGGATGCGATAACCGATTCTTTAGCATCCCAAAACGAAAACTTCCTATCCCTCATGAGTTTCAGGATGCGTTCGATGCCTGAAAAAGCGGAGTGTCCCTCATTCATGTGGTATACGGCCGCTTTTATTCCCAGCGTATCCAGTACGCGGACGCCGCCAACGCCAAGCAGAATTTCCTGCATTACGCGCATATCGTGACCGCCGCCGTAAAGCTGCGAGGTTATCTCCCTGTCTTCCGGCCGGTTATCGGCAACGTTCGCATCCAGCAGGTAAAGCATAACCCGCCCGACCTCCGCTTTCCATATACGAACGTATACCGTTCTGCCGGGGAACGGTATGGGCACCAGTATCGGTTTATTGCTCTTGTTTTTAACAAGTTTTACTGGAAGCAGATGGAAGTCGTTTTCGGGATAGACCTCCTGCTGCCACCCGTCCGGGTTAAGGTATTGGGAGAAGTAACCATGCGTGTACGCCAACCCGACGCCGACAAGCGGCACGCCCAGATCGCTTACGGATTTGAGGTGGTCTCCCGCCAGTACGCCGAGGCCGCCGGAATATATCGGAAGGCTTTCGTCTATTCCGAACTCGAAAGAAAAATATGCGATACGGTTTTCAGGCGCCCATCCCTCGCAGCATGTGCCCTTGAACCACGTCTCGGCTTTCATATAATCCCGAAGGTCGTTTATAACGCGCTCGATATGAGTTAAAAACCCGTCGTCCGTTTCAAGTTCCTTTATGCGCTCCTGCGAGATGGAACCGAGCACCTTTACAGGGTTATGGTAGTGGGCGTCCCACAGGTCGCGGTCGATCCTGCGAAGCAGGTTTACCGCGTCGGGATTCCATGTCCACCAGAGGTTGTAGGCTATTTTCTCAAGCGCAAGAAGACTTTTCGGAAGCGACGACTCGACAATGAATTTACGAAAATCCGGCATAGACATAACATCATCCTTTAAAAAATAAAAATAACTGATTTGATCGCTCTGACACCGATGGTTTTTATTTTAACGCGATGTTTGCCGTTTTTTGAAAAATATTTGATTGGCGTTCAACTGGCGACAGGGGAAACTGC
>BTTC01000333.1:0-1879 GCA_036244935.1 bacterium
CAGAAATTCCTATGGAATGCCCGCCAAGAGCTTCCATGTCCGCGTCGGCGTCATCGGGAACCCGCGTTATACGAGGCGTCATTATCCAGCCGCCATTCGCCACAATCGAGATGACGCGCGCCATCTGCAACGGCGTTACAAGGTTGAACCCCTGTCCTATCGCCACCGAAAGCGTTTCGCCCGCTATCCACTTTTCGTGACGGTATTTTTCTTTCCATGCCATGGTTGGAATCAACCCGCTTTTTTCATGCTCGAGGTTAATGCCGCTGGCTGTGTTAAGACCGAACCTTTCCGCCATATCGGCTATCCTGTCCACTCCCAGCTTAAGGCCGAGCTGGTAAAAGAAAACGTCGCAAGATTGCGCTATCGCCGTTTCAAGGTTCATTTTTCCATGCCCCCACTTTCGCCAGCAACGGTAACGCTTCCTGCCCAGCCTGTAATAACCGGGGCAGTTAATAATGCTGTTTTCGTCTATCACGCCCTCATCGAGTCCCGCCGCGGCTACTATTATCTTGTAAACCGAACCGGGCGGATAAAGACCCTGTATCGCCCGATTATTGAGGGGGTGTGATTCGTCGCTCACCAGACGGTTCCAGTACTTCCACTCCACGCCCAGCGTAAACTTGTTTGGGTTAAAACCGGGAGCGCTTACCATCGCAAGAATTTCTCCTGTTGACGGTTTTATGGCCACAATCGCGCCGCGCTTTCCTTCAATAGCCTTTTCCGCCGCGACCTGCGTATTTTTTTCTATCGACAGGAAAATGTCCTTCCCCGGAACGGAGTACAGGCTGCTGACCACCCCCAGTTCCCGCCCGGCGGCATCCACCTCCACGATTTTTTTGCCGCGCTTGCCGTGCAAAACCGGCTCGAAAATTTTTTCCACCCCGTATTTGCCGATTATATCCCCCTGCCGATAATTTTTAAAAGCTTCAAGGACCATCTCTTCTCTGGAAATCTCGCTAAGATAGCCGATAAAATGAGAGCCTAAAGAACCGTATCGGTAGTCCCGAATAGGCAAAACTTTAAGCGAAACACCCGCAAGCTCGTATCTGCGTTCTTCTATGCGGGCAGCCGAATTCCTGTCAATATCGTGCGCAATAATATAAGGGACAAAAGGCGGGATCAGTATGATTTCCTTTTTAACTTTTTCCCAGTCGAATGTAATCAGTCCGCTCAACTGCGCCAACATCGCATCCAGGTCTGGAATATCTTCGCGTATCAAAGCAACGTTGTAAGACGCGCGCGAGCTTACAAGCTCTACCCCGTTCCTGTCGTACAGCCGCCCGCGGAAATCGGAAAGCGTAACCTGCCGAAGGCGGTTGTTCTCCGCCCATTTTTTAAGGTTGTCGGCCTGCAGAACCTGAAGATACCAAAGCCGGATAACAATAGTGATAAAGGCGATAAATACGAAAAAGGTTATCCAGAATACGCGCGAACGCAGTCCCCGAAAAAAACTTTCTTCGCCGTGGTATATGTAATCCATATTGTCCGGCGTTAATAATCTATAGCGATTTTAGATAAGCCATCGGTTTAAATGTCACAAGTTTTTCACGCACCTCGTTTTTATACTGTTCAAGTTTTTCGGGGGAGTCCGCCTCGAAACGCAAAACAAGCACCGGCTGCGTGTTGGAAGCGCGGATCAGCCCCCAGCCGTGGTCGAAATCGATCCGCACGCCGTCCATATCTATGACGTTATACCTCCCGCGATAATATTCAACCAGCTCGCTTACGATGGAAAATTTTTCACTGTCAGGACAGTCAACCCTTATCTCCGGCGTGGAATAGGTTTTCGGAACGTCTTCAAGAAAGCGGCTCACCGGTTTTTCCTCGTCGTCCATTATTTTCAGCATCCTCACCGTTGCGTATATGGCGTCGTCGT
>BTTC01000334.1:0-1857 GCA_036244935.1 bacterium
CATGGCACGCGGTTCGAATAACACCACCGTCTTCTAGCTTGGCCGCGTATGGCTGATGCTGCGAAACTGGGGCATGGAGGCCAATCACCTTGCCCTTCTTGACGGCTACGTCACCGCGGCGATTCGGCCCACTCTTAACTCGGCCGGTTTGATAGGCGGAAGCGCCGGGATCGGTTCCAACCCGGGTTCGAACAGCGGTACGGTGGTTGCCAATCTCCCCGACAACACAGGCATGATTGCCGGATCTGGTGAGATGCTGCAGATTGTAAGGGGAACCCATACGCCGCCTTCCGGCACTTCGTTCCTGTGGGATACGCGCAGCTCGAATGAATACAATGGCGTCTCCGGTTCGACGCCCGGCGCGCCTGTTCCTGTTTTTGAGGGAACGTTGAGAGATCCCGAATCGGGCGGCCCGGCGGCTTGGATCGAATGGACGAATACCGGCTTGGTGAATTCCACCGTCGGCAGATTCAACAGCACGGCAACGCTGCAAAGCACGCTTAACAGTCGTGGCATAGTGTCCACCGATACCATATACACATGGTGCAGGACCTCATACAGGGCGATGGTAGGCATGATTGTCGGCCACATATCCCTGGGTTACCCGCTCAAGGTATATGACGAGGCATGGATGGGCTGGGGCTTCCTGTCGGATAACAGCGGCGACTTGCCTGCAGGTTCGCTGTTCCTTGCGGACAGGACGGCTGAAACGGCTAACGGCCCGACCTTCAATAGCGGTCCGGGCAACCCTGGCGGAGCAATCTCCGTTCAAACGTCGCCGTCGGGAATCATAATCAACGACAAGGCTTACAAAGGAATCCCCTGGACGGATGCGGGAACCTTTTAACCAATAACCGAACTTAACGGCTTACAAAAAACCCCCTCGATGTTATCATCGAGGGGGTTTTTTATTTTTGTTCATAGCGGTTTTCTTCATTGCTGTCGAGGAGGAACGCGTTGACTTTGTCCGGCGATTGTCATGAGGAAAATAGAAAAAAAAGGTTTGGATAAATCTAAAGATTCGGATCGGATCCTTTTAATATTCTTTCTGTTCATTTTTACCGTTTTCATTCTCTATCTTTTCCGCAGGTTCGACGACAATACGCTCACAAACTGGCAATGGACGTTTAGCGGCGCCAGGCTTTTGTGGATACTTCCCTTGCTTGCGGCGGGGATCGGCGCGTCGGCCTTCCTTTCGAAAAGCGACCGTTTTGAAATGCATCCCTTCATATTTCTGTTTCCAGTCTCTTTTATCGCTGTTATTCCTCTATGGAGGGAGCCCGAGCTGATCCTGGACGTTGCGAGATATTTTATATATGCAAAGTACATGGAGCTTTACGGAATCGGGTATTTTTTCAGCCAGTGGGGAACCGGTATAAACATCTGGACGGATATGCCCGTCGTTCCTTTTATTTACGGACTCATCTTCAGGCTTTTTGGTGAAAGCAGATTTTATATACAGTTTTTCAACACGCTGCTTTTTTCATTAACGGTTTTGCTTACCTGTTCCATCGGCAGGACGCTGTGGAATAAAGAGATCGGTTTTTACGCGGGTCTGCTTCTTTTGGGGATACCGTACCTGCCTACCCAGGCGGCTTTAATGCTTGTTGACGTACCGTCGATGTTTCTTTTTACGCTTTCGGTTTTTACGTTTATAAAAGCCGTAAATACGGGCGGGCCGTTTTGGATCGTTTCGTCTTCCGTTGCAGTATTTCTTACGATTTTCGCCAAATACTCCATGGGGTTGTGGCTTACAATACTACCCGTTATTTCGTTAATGGCCGCTAACGGAAATTTTTTGCGGCAGGTTTTGTTAAAGCGTTCAGCCGGCGTTGTGATTATCACGGGATTGTTGTC
>BTTC01000335.1:0-1856 GCA_036244935.1 bacterium
TCCCCAATGTGCCGTTGTTGATTATGGCGACCTTCACGTTCAGTCCATATTCGATGGCCGTTGCCATTTCCTGTATGTTCATCTGTATGCTGCCGTCGCCCGCGATATTTATTACGGTTTTATTTGGGAACGCGGCCTGCGCGCCGAGCGCGGCGGGAAAGCCGTATCCCATCGTTCCCAAACCGCCGGAAGTCAGCAAAGTTCTGGGCGCGTTGTATTTTATGAACTGCGCCGCCCACATTTGGGCCTGTCCCACCTCGGTGGCGAATATTACGCCCTTTTTGATACGCTTGGTCGCTTCGTATATCCGCTCGATGACGTACTGCGGTTTTATCGGTTTTTCGGACTTCGCGTATTTTAACGGATGCTTTTTCTTCCAACCGCCGATTGTTTTAAGCCACTCCGCATGTTTGGCGGCCCAGCCGGTATTGTCCTTTTTAACAGCCTCGTTGAGTTTTGTCATAACGTCCAGAAGATCGCCCACAACGGGTATATCCACCTTCACGTTTTTGCCTATGGATGCGGGGTCTATATCCACGTGGATCACGTCGCAGTTTTTCGCAAAAGTCTCCAGCTTGCCGGTAACGCGGTCGTCGAACCTTGCGCCAAGAGCTACCATCAGATCCGTTTCGTGCATGGACATGTTGGCCGTATACGTGCCGTGCATACCCAGCATCCCAAGCGAAAGTTTGTGTGCGCTGGGAAAAGCGCCCAGTCCCATAAGCGTGGTCGTAACCGGTATGGAAGCCGACGTCGCAAATTTATAAAGCTCGCCCGAAGCGTTGGCGTTTATCATCCCGCCGCCGACGTACAAAACGGGCCGTCTGGATTTTTTAACTCTTTCAAACAGTTTTTTTACCTGCGCCGGATGCCCCTTTATCGTCGGGTTATATCCGCGCATGGAAAGTTTTTTCGGGTATTCGAATTCCGCTTCATCGGTGAGTACGTCTTTCGGCAGATCCACCAGCACCGGGCCCGGTTTGCCGGTGGCGGCTATATAAAACGACTCCTTGATGCATTGCGCAAGGTCAGCCGTCCTCCGCACCAGAAACGAATGTTTTGTGCATGACCGCGTTATGCCGATTATGTCCGCTTCCTGGAACGCGTCGTTACCGATCAGCCCCACCGGCACTTGTCCGGTGAAGACAACTATCGGTATGGAATCCATATAGGCGTTGGTTATTCCGGTAACCGTGTTCGTCGCGCCGGGACCGCTTGTCACGAGGCAAACGCCGCATCTGCCCGTGGCGCGTGAATATCCGTCGGCCATATGAACGGCGCCCTGTTCGTGCCTTACCCTTATGTGCCTCAGTTTCGAGTCGTAAAGCACATCGTACAGAGGCAATACCACTCCGCCGGGGTAGCCGAATATCAGATCAACGCCTTCGGCCAAAAGGCTTTCAACGAAAATCCGGGCGCCTGTTAATTTCATACAACATCCTCTTTAGATTAAACGAGGTATGATATGTCCTGCATTCGTTTAAAGTCAAATAGGGATGACCGTTTTCTATCCCCTGTCATCCTGAGCCCGTCGAAGCGCTACAGCCTCACGACCTCATGATGACAAGTCAGTACAAAACTCCGATCAGCCTACGGCCGTTTGAGGGGTTTTGATTTTTTCCGTATTCCTTAATTTCAGCAGCGCGAATGCCAGCGACAGCACATGGGCGAACCGTTTAAGGTAATCCGTTGCGTCTGATCCCTCCCTGTAGCGTAAGGGATCGTTGCTGCCGAGGTTAAGGCTGCCGATGAAACCGTCGTCATAAAAAAGCGGTATCAGCGCTTCGGAGCGGATGCGCCTGAACACTCTCATTCCGAAACAATCCACCGACCCGTAATCGAGTTTTTCACGCAAT
>BTTC01000336.1:0-1848 GCA_036244935.1 bacterium
GGTGTTCTGGAAAACCCTTTTAAACCAACTACTTCCGCATGACCCTCATCGCCGACTATTACAATCGCAAACCCCTTACCGGAGAATTTTTTTATTAATCCCTGAACCTTTGCAACAAGAGGGCACGTGGCATCGGTTATTTTATGCCCTGCCGATTTAATCTTGCGCCTTTGCTGCGGGGTTATACCGTGAGTGCGTATTATTATCCTTGCAGAGGCCACCTCGTCGACATCGTTAACAGTATACACTTTCTTACTTTCCAGCAGTTTCATAAGCTGCGGATTGTGAATAAGCGGACCAAAAGTGTATATGGGACTGTTTCTTCCCCGTGCCGCTTCCAGGGTTATATCGATCGCCCTTTTTACGCCCCAGCAAAAGCCGGCTGTTTTTGCAAGTTTTATTTCCATTGCAGGGTGATTTTCTCACTTACTTCGATTCCAAGCAACCCTGTTCTATCGTTTGCGATCCCTGAACTTTTGAAATAACGGTAAAATGGTAGTAAAATGTAACCAGGAGGAGTTTACGAATATTCGATGCAGAGTCTTGGATTTTGCAGTCCGGTAACCTTAACGGCATATGGTTAAAAATCTTGATTAAAAAAATAAGCGTAGAAAACCTCAAGGCGGGTATGTTCATTCATGACTTCAACTGCACGTGGATGGAGATCCCGTTCTTAAGCCGAAGTCTTTTCATAAAAGAAGACAGGTTCATAGAAAAAATCTTAAAACACGGCATACGTGAAGTTTATATAGACACGTTAAAAGGGCAGGATGTTACCAGCGAAATTCCTTTATCGTATCTGAAAAGGGAACTCGTTGAAAAGATCGAAAAAACAGACGGAAAACTCGATGCGGAAAACCGGAAAACCAGTATCAGCGATCGCGTTCCCTTGCGCGAGGAGATGGGCAACGCAAGAAGAATAAGACGCTTCGCAAACATCGCGGTCAAGCAGATCATGCAGGATGTTAAATCCGGCAAGCAATTTAAAGTTGAAAAGGCAAGCGAAGTCGTTGCGGGAATCGTCGATTCCGTATTCAACAACCGTCACGCGCTGATCAGTCTCAGCCGTATGAAGAAAAAGGACGAATATACTTTCATGCACTCCGTCAGCGTCTGCGTGCTTATGGTTTCTTTCTGCAGAATCCTCGGAATGGAGCAGGATGAAATTAAGGAGATGGGACTCGGAGCCCTTCTTCATGACATCGGCAAGATAAACATTCCCGATTCAATCTTTAAAAAAGATGGCAAACTTACGCCGTACGAGTTCGACAAATTCAAGAAGCATGTTGGAGAAAGTATCAAAATTCTCCAAAAGAGGCCCAACATACCGCAGTCCGTTCTTGATATTGCCGCGCAGCACCACGAGCGTTTGGACGGCAGCGGCTATCCGCAAGGACTTAGAGGCGGTGATATTTCGCGGTGCGCGCAGATCACCGCCATTGTCGATGTTTATGATTCCATGATCTCTGATCCCCTGCATGGCGAGCGGGTGGAGCCTGTCGGCGCATTAAAATATATTTTTGAATGGAGCGGGTATTATTTCGATAAGGAGCTCGTTGAAAAATTCATCCGCTGCGTAGGTATTTATCCAACCGGATCTCTGGTACGCACGGAAAGCGGTTTTTTGGGCGTCGTCATAGGAACGTCAGGCGATAATCTTTTGTTCCCTGAAGTTCGGCTTGTGTTCAACCTGGCAAAGAAAAAATTCGTTGCTCCCAGGGACGTAGATCTTTCCAAAACACGGGGTGACAAGATAATCGCCTCGGAGATTCCTTTGAAATGGAAAATAAATCCGCAGGCGTTTATCGACATTTAGTTGAGACCTGTAGAAAAACGATGTTCACGACG
>BTTC01000337.1:0-1845 GCA_036244935.1 bacterium
TGGGCCAGAAAGAACTACTTTTACCCCGATCTGCCCAAGGGATACCAGATATCCCAGTTCGAGCTGCCGCTGGCAAAAAACGGCTGCGTTGAAATAAAGGTAAACGGCGGCAGTAAAAAAATCCGAATAAACCGCATCCATATGGAAGAGGACGCGGGCAAGCTGATCCACGGCGAGAACCTGAACGATCCAGAGCATAGTTACGTGGACCTTAACCGAACCGGCGTGCCGCTTATCGAGATCGTAAGCGAGCCGGACATAAGCTCGCCGGAAGAGGCCAAGTCGTACCTTGTAAAATTGAAGTCCATCCTCCAGTACCTTGAAGTGAGCGATTGCAACATGGAGGAAGGCTCGATGCGCGCCGACGCCAATATATCGCTAAGACCCATAGGGGCTGAAAAGCTGGGCACAAAAACCGAGATCAAGAATATGAACTCGTTCAGGTTTTTGCAAAAAGCGCTGGAGTACGAGATTGAACGGCAGGCCGAGATACTTGACGAAGGTGGGCGCGTAGTTCAGGAAACACTCCTTTGGAACGAAAACAGGAATATTACGGAATCGATGCGCAGCAAGGAGGAGGCGCATGACTACCGCTATTTCCCCGATCCCGACCTCGTGCCTTTGAGGGTGAACAAGGAGTGGATCGGCAAGTTGAAGGAAAATATGCCGGAACTTCCAGACGCCAGGATGGAGCGGTTTGCAGAACAGTACGGCATCCCCCCGTACGACGCCGAAGTGCTTACTATGGACAAAAAGCTGGCGGACTTTTTTGAGGAGGTCGTTAATAAAGGAGCGGAACCGAAGGTGGCGTCCAACTGGGTGATGACGGAAATCATGAGGCTGCTGAAAGATAAAAACATCACCGTGGACAAGTCGCCCGTAACGGCGAAGATGCTCGCGTCCATGCTTGAACTCATGAAGAACGGCACCATCTCGGGGAAAATCGCAAAGTCGGTTTTTGACGAGATGGAAAAGTCGGGCAGGGATCCCGAATTGATAGTTAACGAAGACGGACTCGTGCAGATAACCGACGAGGGTGAAATAGAAAAACTCGTGGACGCGGTTATTGAGCTTAGTCCCGGCAACGTGACGCAATATAAATCAGGAAAAACGAAACTCATCGGCTGGTTCGTTGGGCAGGTGATGAAGGCTTCCAGGGGCAAGGCCAACCCGGCGCTTGTCAACAAGGCGCTGAAAGAAAAACTGGGCGAAGGCGTAAACGTCAAGTAAAATCAACACATTGTGGTAGCAACGTAATTATGTCACCCCCAACTGCTACGTTAAAATGTCACTGCCGGGTTATCGAAACGTTTAAGTGTAAAAGCTCCGTTTCAAATTTCTGGTTAGCGAACCCCGCGACCTTCATGTTTTTTTAATATACCTCGATGGTCTTCTTTTCCTTCATTGTCAGACTTATGTTTTCCATAACCCGGCATTCTCCCCCCATTGCAGGGGGATGACATAATTACGTTGCTACCATAGATAAAGAAATACTTGACAGGAATAATGTTATGGTACAGAATGTACTGTAAGATATTTAGTAATAATTCATAATATACCAAGGACGCTATGGAGGAACATATGGCACGAAATACTTTTGAGACGGAGCCGCGAAGAGAGATGATATCAAGAACATTTCACATCGACATGGAACAGCTCGAGCCCTTGAAGAAGGTATCGCAGGAACTCGGTATTTCACAGTCGGAAGCGATAAGGCGCTCGATTTCGCTATTTATCGACGAGTATAAAAAACACTCCCAAAGGGTTGTCAGATAAACTTATTTATAGTGGGCCTGCGAGCGTATCATAAGTCTGTCGAAGGATTGAAAGGCGTGATTCATAGAT
>BTTC01000338.1:0-1819 GCA_036244935.1 bacterium
TGAACCGGGTGACGTCCCGCCCGGCCCGAACCCGATTAAAGATGTCACAACTTACTTCAACTACCTCAAGTCCATAGGGGTAGAATACGTGGAACCGTCTGCATCTGCGCGCAAGGGTACACCCGCTGATCCCCGAAAAGCGGTGAAGCCGCCCGGCCCCGGCTCCGATTTTGTAGAGCCTTCAAAGTCGTTAACGCTTGAAGCCCTGAGCGAAGAAGTGGCGAATTGTACGAAATGTCCCCTGCATGAAACGCGCGCAAACGCAGTATTCGGCAGCGGCAGCCGCAACGCCGGAATCATGTTTGTGGGGGAAGCGCCGGGAGCCGAAGAAGACAAGCAGGGACTGCCCTTCGTTGGCCGCTCAGGTAAGCTGCTTACGAAGATGATAAACGCCATCGACTTCAAGCGGGAAGACGTTTATATAGCAAACGTTCTCAAGTCCAGACCGCCCAACAACCGCGATCCCGGGCCGGACGAGATAGAGGCCTGCGAACCGTATTTGAAGCTGCAGATAGAAATCATCAAACCGCTTGTGATCTGCGCGCTTGGAGCGCACGCGGCGCACACGCTGCTTAAAACAAACACGCCCATAGGAAAGCTGCGCGGGAAGTTTCATGAATACAACTCCGTACCGCTGCTGGCAACCTACCATCCCGCTTTTTTGTTAAGGAACTCGGCTTACAAAAAAGAGTCGTGGAAAGACCTTCAATTATTAAGAGATGAACATAAAAAAATCGTTTCAGGGAAGTAGTCATAGCCCCCGCCGAAGGGTGAAAAAACGGTCGATCCGAAAAAAGATATTAAACCGGAAAACTCTCCTTTTGCTGACAGTGTTTTTCTGGTTCTCCATTATCGCGGCATTCGGCGCGGTTACAATGCTGATCCTTGAACACTCAAAGGACCTTCCCGGTCTGACGGTTATGAAGAACTATAAACCATCGCTTATCACCACAATTTACGACCGAAACGACGAGGTTGTGGCGGAATACTTCGTTGAAAAACGCATTCTGCGAAAGCTGGAAGCAATCCCTAACAAAATGATACTCGCCACGCTGTCCATAGAGGACGACAACTTCTTCGAGCACCACGGTATAGACCTTTGGGGCATCGCCCGCGCAGCGTTTGTGAATATCCGCTCGGGCAGCGTCGTGCAGGGAGGAAGCACGATTACGCAGCAGGTTGCGAAAATACTGTTCCTGACTCCGGAAAGAACTTTTGCGCGTAAAATCAAGGAAACGCTTTTATCGTTCAGGATCGAGCAGAATTTTTCAAAAAACGAGATACTGGAAATCTACCTGAACCAGATCTATTACGGCAACGGGGCATACGGAGTGGAGGCCGCATCACAGGTGTATTTTGAAAAAGGGGTCGGCGAGCTGTCGACGGCGGAGATGGCGCTTCTGGCCGGACTGCCCAAGGGCCCTAACAATTATTCGCCCTTCAAATCGCCGGAGGCTGCGATGAAACGCAGACGTATCGTAATAAGACGCATGGAAGAGCTGGAGTATATAACTCCCGCAGAGGCGCGGCAGGCGGAATCCGAAACGCTTGTGACGGCGTCGCGGGTAAAAACCAAAAACCATACGCCGTATTTTTCCGAACACATCCGCCGTTATCTCGCAAAGAAATATGGCTCGACCTCCCTTTACCGCGAAGGACTAAAGGTATACACAACAATGGATCTTGGGTGGCAGATTGCGGCGCAAAACGCGCTTGAGACAGGCCTGGAAATTACGGACCGCCGACTCGGCTGGCGCGGCCCCACCGGATGGATAAGCCCCGGAGAAGAGGAGATTGACTGGGACAAGATCAATCCAAC
>BTTC01000339.1:0-1809 GCA_036244935.1 bacterium
GCAGTAAAAAACTCCCTGTTTTCGAACCGGCGGCGTACATTGGGAAGCGAGACGGATTTTTGCGCTTCAAGTTTGTCCAACTCGCCAAGCAGCCGATCCATGTCGATTTTGCGGTAGTGGGTCTCTCTCATCGGCGGGATGAGGATTTCCTTTTCACGTTTTGACGATCGCTGCGATTCCGTATCGAAGCTCCTTATGGATTCCACCTCGTCGCCGAAAAATTCCAACCGCAGCGGCGCCCCGGCGTTCGGCGGGAAAATATCCAACAGTCCTCCACGTACCGCGAAAGTACCCTTCTCTTCAACGGGGTCGGTGAAAACGTAACCTGTTTCGGTTAGAAAATCCGAAATCTCATCGAGCCGCATCTCACGTCCCGCCTCTATCCGCAAAAAACTTTCTGCAAGTTTTTGTTTAGACGGGCATTTCTGCATCAGCGCGCTGGCGGTCGTTACGCATATAAAACCCTTTGTACATTCGCATTCGGCCATGCCCAGAAGCGCCATGTGACGCTGCGCTGAAATCTCCGAATGCGGCGAAAGCGCCTCGTAAGGCAAAGTCTCCCAGGGCGGAAGGTAAAAGACTGAAGATTGCGGATAACTTTCGCCCAAAAAAAACCGCAGGTCGTTTGAAAAATTTTCCGCTTCGGCGCAATCGGCGGCGATTACCATGATATTTTTCCGCGTTTTGGTAAAAAGCGCGGCGATCAAAAATGACTGCGAGGATGAAACAAGACCCTGCAGACGCAACTTCGGCCCTTTGCTGTCAAGGCGGTCTGCTATCGCATCAAAATTTTTCATTGCGGCCGCCTACAAGGATACCCGATTTAACGCACACGCGGGGATTGAAGATTTTGTTATAATTTTCCACATGCGGCACATCATCACGCTGAACACGAACAAGCGCGAGGAACTGCTGGACACCACCAGCCAAGTAGAAAATTTTATAAGCAAACAAAGCGGCGTAAAAAACGGTCTGCTTTCGGTTTACGCGCAGGGGGCCACTTCCGCGATTATGATTCAGGAGAACTGGGACGAAAGCGTTCAGCTGGACGTTGTGAACCTCCTCAGAAAACTGATTCCGCAGGGTGCGTGGCTTCATGACCGTCAGGACGGCAACGGAGACGCCCACCTTAAAGCCGGTATCGTCGGCCCGTCCGAGACCATACCGGTTATCGACGGCAAGCTGGGTTTATCCACGTGGCAAAATATCTTCTTTTGCGAGTTTGACGGCCCGCGCTCCAGCCGGCGGGTAGTCTGTACGTTAATCCCGGCGCTTTAGAAGCGCACCCAACATATTGCCGGCGGCGCTTTAGAAGCGCACCCAACATATTGCCGGCGGCGCTTTAGAAGCGCCCAACATATTGCTGGCGCAGATGCAATGCCGATTCGGCGAATTAATGGTTCGATGAACTCACCATGACAAAAAATGTCACCCTGAGTTTAACGAAGGGCGCAGTTAATTTATGCGATTATTACGTGCTATAATCGCCCGCTATGGCAACACTGGGAGTAAACGTCGACCATGTAGCTACTTTGCGCCAGGCGCGGCTTACGGACTACCCGGACCCGGTGGCAGCCGCTAAACTGGCGCTGGAAGAAGGAGTCTCTGGAATAACGGTGCATCTGCGCGAGGATCGAAGACACATACAAGAAGAAGACGTGCGCCGCATCCGCGCTCTGAAGAACTGCAAGCTGAACCTTGAAATGGCCGCTGAAGAAGAGATCATCTCTATTGCGCTGAATATAAAACCGGATCAAATAACACTTGTACCGGAGCGGCGCGAGGAACTGACACACGAAGGCGGACTGG
>BTTC01000340.1:0-1807 GCA_036244935.1 bacterium
GGTGCAGGCATGGCATTTCGGCCTGAGCGTCGTTGAGTTCCCGGTGGAGCGCATGTACAAAGACCTTAACCGCTCATTCGGAACGGAACTGGATGACCCCCGAACAAGACTTGATTACTACAGCAAGCTGCTGGAACGGGAGGTACGGCTCTGGTCGCCGCTGCGCCGGCATTGTGACTATTCCCGCTGCGTCTGTTGATGCGCGGCATGGGAGGCGGCCCGTTGATCGATCTCCTCGCTGTTGGAGCCCACCCGGACGATATTGAAATCGGCGCCGGCGGTACCGTGGCGGAGCTTGTCCGGCAGGGCGGATCCGTAGCCCTGCTCGACCTCACAAACGGGGAGCCTACGCCGCACGGCTCGCCGGAAATCCGCAAAAAGGAAACCGCAAAGGCAAACAAGGCCTTGAAGGTTTCTAAAAGGATAATGCTCGGCTTAAAAAACCGCGAGCTTATGGACATACCTGACGCGCGTAGAAAAGTGGCGGAGGTATACAGGAAGCTCAGACCTAAAATCGTCATTATGCCCCACTGGGTGGACGCCCACCCCGACCACGTTCAGGCTTCCAGCTTGGCGCAGGCCGCCCGCTTCGTTGCCAAGTTAACGAAAACCGACATGGAAGGCGAGCCGCACTACCCGTCTAGACTGTTTTTTTACTTTTGCCAACACCACAAAAAAAACATTCAGCCCACTTTCATATTCGATATCAGCAAAACGATGGGACAAAAACTCAAGGCGCTGCGTGCTTACCAATCCCAGTTTTTCTCGCGCGGGAAAAAGTTGGGAGATGATTTTGTCGGCAGGGTCGAAACGCGGGCGAAGTATTTCGGGGCGCAGATCGGCGTAAAGTACGGCGAACCTTTTTTCAGCATCGAAGAGATCGGGGTTCGTTCGTTCGACATATTCATTCCATGATAATCTTTCCCGAAAGCGGCGCGTTCGTCTGCGATCCGCCGCTGGAGGCCTGGAAACGGGCCGCCGATAAAAATAAGGCCGCCTCTTCCTTCGGGCAGTCGGATCTCAAGGAAAGATGGCGCGATGAATGCCTTCAGGTGGCCTCGAAATATACGGCGTCGCTCGGACTTGGCGTTCCTTCCGCCCGGCAAAACGGAGCGTGGCTGCTTGCGGGACACCAGCCGTATTTTTTCCATCCCGGGATTTATTACAAGTACGAGCTGCTTATGCGCGCCGCAAGGGAGGGTTTTTCGCCGTTTTTCATATCGGTGGATACGGATCCATGCAAGGGCTTTCCCGTCAGGATGCCGTTTTACGACGTCCGGTACTCGAATACGGTGCATCTCATGTCTCCGCACGGCGCGTCGGAGTTTTATCAAAACGCAAAAACGGATTATGCTTCACTGGAAACGTTCAGGGACGCCGCGGTAAAGGAGCTTGCCTCGCTGCCCGGAGACCCTTTCCGTTCCGGCGTGGAATTTCTAAAAGGCGAGCTTAAACCGCCGCTTCCCGAAAAAATGCGGGACGCTATGGCGGTGCTCCGCAAGCGGTATGCGGAAGGGAGTTCGGCGGAGGTTATGGAAGCGCCCTCTTCGATTCTTTGCGGCACGTCGGGATTTTACGAGTTCGCATTCCATCTTCTTTTAAACGCGCAGCTCGTACAAACTGTTTTTAATGCCGCCCTTGCCGATTACCGGAAAGAGCATCACATCCGATCCAGCGCCAACCCGTTCCCCGATCTTGCGGCAACCGAATACGGCGGCATCGAAACGCTCTTTTGGATAACGGCCGGTAAAAAACGCAAACCGCTTTTCAAAAAACCCTCAAAAAACGGCGTAACGCTTTTACCTGA
>BTTC01000341.1:0-1807 GCA_036244935.1 bacterium
CGATGTTACGCAAAACAAGGACCCCATGTATTATGACGATTTGGCACAGTACGTGCCCTGCCCGAAAAATTTTGTATTAATAATCACCGACGGCGCGCCCACCATGGACACGAACATCCCGACCACCGAAATGGGCGTGTTGGACTATGACGGAGACGGGAATGACAGTGGCGGCTCAGTTCACCCGCATTCTACGGATTATCTGGATGACGTTGCACTCTGGGCGCATACAACCGATCTGAGATCAAGCACTTTAGGTTATAACGATCTTTCCGGTACGCAGAACCTGACCATCTATACCGTGTATGCCTTTGGAGACGGTATCGATGTCGACGGAGACGGTATGGACGATGCCGAAGAACTGCTGAGAGAAGCCTCGATAAACGGCGGCTTTGAGGATTCCATCCCCAAAAATAATATCCCGGACCTTACTTCTGAATGGGACAGCGACGGCGATGGCGACCCCGACACCTTTTTCAAGGCGGATGACGGCGCTTTGCTGGAAACCCAGCTTATGGCGGCCATCACCTCAATACTTAAAGGGCTACCTCCGGCACCGCCATATCGGTTCTCGCAACATCCGCCAGCGGCGCGGGGAACATTTACCAGGCTTACTTCCTGCCCAATAAAACAGACATTGACGCTTTGGGAACCAGAGAGCTGAGTTGGCTGGGGCATCTGCTTTCAATCACGATAGACTCAACGGGATCACTGCGAAACGCCGCCAGCACCCAGTGCATAAGTTTTGATTTCGACGCAACGCTGGGGGAGACCGTAGTGAAATTCTTTTCGCCGGATGCGAATGACGTATGCCCTCAATCTCCGGCATCGTACACCACAAAACAGCTTATCGATCTTGCCGCAGGTGATTACGTATGGGATGCGGGTGAAGTGCTTCTTACCAGAGACGTTGCTTCAAACCCGCGTACGATATTCACCTATATATCGGGGAGCAAAGTTGATTTCACAACGGCAAACGCGGCGGTACTGGAGCCGTATCTGGATATGGCGACGCATCTTACCCCCGCATCGGAGGTCGCTACGGACCTTATCAATTTTATAAACGGACTTGACGTTACGGGATACCGTGAAAGAAGCGTGAACGTAAGCGGTACGCTTTACGAATGGAAACTGGGCGATATCGTGCGCTCAACGCCAGCCGTCGTTGCGGAACCCAGCGAGGCGTTCAACCTCCTTTATCAGGATTCGACATACTCAACTTTTTTCAACGCGAATAAAAGCAGGAATCCTGCCGTATACGTCGGCGCGAACGACGGCATGATGCACGCGTTCGACGCCGATGACGGTCAGGAGTTATGGGCGTACATACCTTTCAACCTCCTTCCACACCTGAAGTGGCAGGCCAATCCATCCTATGCCCACGTAAACTACGTTGATATAAAGGCCAAGGTATCCGACGTACAGGTAGGTGGAAGCTGGAGATCCGTCCTTATCGGCGGAATGGGGTTTGGCGGCGGCGAGATAAGCGACCAAACGGCGAATAAAAAGAAATCCTCGTATTTTGCGATTGATGTTACCGATCCTGCAAGCCCGTCCGTCCTGTGGGAGTTCACCCACACCGGTCTGGGGTTTACCACCTCCTACCCGGCGATAGTAAAGGTCGGCAGCACGTGGTTCGCAGTATTCGGCTCTGGTCCTTCTTCGGGTTACTTGCCTGATTACGAAGCTTTGGGCACAAGCCTGCAAAGTCCAACCCTTTTCGCCATAAACATACAGACCGGGGCGGACTACCTGCTCAACATGCCGGGCGGCAGCGCCGCATCTTTCATTTCCAACTCGGTTTCGG
>BTTC01000342.1:0-1793 GCA_036244935.1 bacterium
CCCAAAGGTCCGCCCAAGTCCGTTTCGCCCAATTACCGCGTGGATATGCTGCACCATCAGCTTGCCGCGTTGAAAAAAGAGCAAAACTCCCCGTCCAATGAATATTACGGAAAACCTGCCGACAGACCCCCCAGATACCCGGCGGGACCTTATAAAGGCAAACCGGGTTCATCCGGCGGCCCCAAAAAGCAGCTGGCGAAAAAGGGATATTCCATGCTTAACGTGGAAGTGAAAGAAGAGCTTTACAAAAAATTCGTTGATAAAATCAATGGTACGTCCAGAACCCCCAAAGAAGTGCTTAACCAGCTCATAAGTTTCTACAACATGGGCAAAATAAAAATTTAAAGCATATTGCTTTACGATGTACGTGCGTAATGTGTTGATATTCAAGTCTGTTTGAATTTTTATCGTATCTGCTAAAACTTAAAATGCTATAAATACCCCCGTCCCTTATTCTTGAATTTCCGTTACGCGAACAGTTTTTCCAGAATTTCTTTGGCAAGTTCTTCGCTTATGGAAAGCGATTTGCGTATCTCCTCGACGCTGGCGTTTTTGGCCCCCTTTAGACTGCCGAACTTTTTTACAAGCGCCTTTCTGCGTTTTGGGCCGAAACCGCGCACGCCGTCCAAGACGGTAGAATAGGCTTCCTTTTCCCGATGTTTCCTGTGGTATTGGATGGCGAAACGGTGCGCTTCGTCGCGCAGACGCTGCAGCATAAAGCGGGCCGCGCCTGATGGAAAGAAAAGCGGCTCCCTGCGCCCCCGTACAAAGAATCTGTCCGTGGATGTTTTGTCCCTGTTTTCACCCTTGGCGATTCCCACTATGACCTGATCCGGCGCGTACTCCATAACCGCGCCGACTGCGGCGTTGACCTGTCCCGCCCCCCCGTCTATCAGCAGCAGATCGGGGAGTTTTCCGCCCTCGTCTTTCAAACGCCGGAATCGCCGACGCACCACTTCGGCTATCATCGCGTAGTCGTCCGGGCCGGTAACGGAAACCCTGTACCGTTTATAATCTTTTTTTTGCGGCTCTCCGTTAAAAAAAGTCACAAGCGATCCCACGGCGGCCAGACCGGATATATTAGAGATGTCTACCGCCTCCATCACCGCGGGCCAGTTTCTCATGCCGAGAAGTTTTTTGATTTCTCCCAGCGCCACCTTACGCGCTTCCTCGCTTGCGGCGAAATTAAGCAGGCTGAAACCGGCGTTTTCCAGCGCCATGTCCAGAAGCTGTTTTTTTCTGCCGCGTTTCGGCACGACGACGTTTGTTTTTGCGCCCCGAAGTTCGCGCAGCCAATCGGTTATGATCTCCTTATCCGGCGGCATGACGTTCAATACCACTTCATACGGAACGGCAAAAGCGGAGTTATAAAACTGCTGGATGAACGCTCCGGTAAGCTCGGCGGTATCGTCCGCCTTTTGAAAAGTGAAATTACGATCACCGATAAGTTTGCCGCCGCGCACCATCATGATACGAACGATCCCAACCCCGCCCTCGCAGACAGCCGCTACGTAATCTTCGTCGAAGCGCCGGACCGCTTCCACTTTCTGTTTTTCGTGGATACTCTGTATGGCGTATATCCGGTCGCGCATCACGGCGGCTTGTTCAAATTCCTGCTTACGCGCCGCCGCCGCCATTCGTTGTCTGAGTTCCGCGATAACCTCCCCGTCCTTTCCGCGCAGAAATTTTTCTACATGTTCCACCATTTTCCCGTACTCCTCCTCGCTGACTTTACCGGAGCACGGCGCAAGACATCGTTTCATCTGATAGTTCAGGCACGGACGGCGCGGCGG
>BTTC01000343.1:0-1774 GCA_036244935.1 bacterium
CCAAAATGTTGCAGGGAGTAATAGAAAACGGCACCGGCAGGATTGCGAAAAAACTGGGCGTACCATCTTCAGCCAAAACCGGCACGACGGATAATTTTACCGACGCATGGTTCGTGGGCTTTACGCCGCGAATCGCCGCCGGCGTATGGGTGGGATACGACCTCAACCGCACGCTGGGGAAAAATGAAACCGGCGCAAAGGCTGCGGGCCCGATATGGACGCGGTTCATGATCGATGCATCGAGTGACCATGACGACGCGGACTTCCCGATACCGGACAAGATAGTACAAATCGAGATAGACTCTAAAACAGGTCTTTTGGCCGACTCATCGTGCGGTAAATCTTACGTGGAATACTTTCTTGACGGCAGCCAACCCGTCAGATCGTGCATGAAATGAGAAAACTCCCTGCCGCGGCCAACGGGGTATCTTGTTAGTAGCCCCTGTCAGCCGGCTTCAATAACTGGGCCATAGGTAATACAGTCCGGGTGACGCGAGCGGAGTTTTTTCCCAAAGCCACCCCAGTTTGCTGTCGAGCAGTTCTTTAAACAACGAGAATTTTTCCTTTTCTTTTACGATCACCGGCTCGCCGTCAATACCTGCAAGCTCGCTCAACAGGTCAAGGGCATCCCTGTACCCGCCGAGCTGGTCTATCATTCCGAGTTTCATCGACTGCCTGCCGGAAAATATCCTGCCGTCCGCAATCTTTTTTACCGCTTTGATTTCCATATTGCGTTCCTTTGCCACGGTTTCCACGAACTGGAGATAGACATCGTTTATCACTTCCTGCATAACTTTTCTGTCGGCATCGGTAAACGGCCTGGCTCCGTAGCCTATATCCTTGTACTGCCCCGATTTGACGACGATTGTTTCAATGCCCAGCTTCGACATCAGTCCGCGCATATCCATAAAACCCATGATTACTCCGATGGAACCCGTGATAGTCCCCGGATTGGCAACGATCCTATCCGCTCCAACCGCTATGTAATAACCGCCGGACGCCGCCAGCGTCCCCATGGACGCTACAACCTTTTTCTTTTTCCTTGCCTCTAAAAGGCAATTATAAATTTCCTGCGACGGGGCAACCGCGCCGCCGGGTGAATCTATGTGAACCAGAATGCCCTTGATGGATCGGTCATCCGCGTATTTCTTGATCTGACCGACCGCTTTAGCGGAGCTCATTATGGGGCCGAAAATCTCCACCAGGCCGATTTTATCTTTGCCTATCGACAGGGAGATGCCTTTTGATTCTCCGAACAGGGGTAAAAACGTTACCAGAGCCACGAAGACGGCGGCCAATCCAGCAAGAATAACAAAACCCTTAAGCAGGCTTTTACTTTTCCTGCTCCGGGCATCGGCGTTCATGTATAAAAATCCCTATTCTTCTTCCGGAAAGTCCTCTATCTCATCCGCCTCAAGTTCATAATCGGGTACGGCCTGATGGAAGGCCCTGATGCTAAGACCGATCTTACGGTTTTCCGTGTCGATCTTTATTATCTTAACGTCCACTTCCTCATCTACTTTGAGTTCCTTGCGGGCGTTCACAATACGTTTATCCAGGGAAATTTGCGAAACGTGGATCAATCCTTCAACACCGGGCTCTATCTCCGCGAAGGCGCCGAAGTTGGCGGTTTTCGTTATTTTCGCCTTGATGTCCTGCCCAACCGAGTATTTTTCCGCCGCGCTTTCCCACGGATCGGGTTCAAGCTGTTTTAATCCCAGGGAAATCCTTTCGTTTTCCTTGTCGATTTTAAGCACGCGGGTTTTAACGACAT
>BTTC01000344.1:0-1771 GCA_036244935.1 bacterium
CGAAAAGAAATTTGACTCAAACCGGCCACTAAGGGAAAATCAAAACTCCGGCGTCGCTACGCTCCGATGGGTGGCCGAATTGAAACGGAATGGGTGGCCGATTTCACCGGAATACGCATTAGGCACCGACGGCTGGGAATTAAAGGAACCGCACTTTGAAAATGGTAAAAAACCCTTGTACAGGTTGCCAGAAATTATAGCGAATCCCGAAGCCGTGGCGTATGTAGTTGAAGGCGAAAACAAAGCTAACATGCTTGAAAAGCTGGGCATCCTTGGAACCACGTCAGGCAGTTCCTCAAGCGCGGGAAGCGCGGACTGGACGCCCTTAAAAGGCAGGCGTGTTGTCATCTGGCCGGATAACGATCAAGCCGGTCAAATATACGCGGATGAAGTCGAAAGAAAGCTGCTTGCGCTCGGATGTGATGTTGATCGGATTTCCGTCTCATTGTTAGGCCTCAATGAAAAAGGCGACGTCGTTGACTACATAAAACTCAATCCGAATACTACAAAAAAAGATATAGAAAACCTGCCGAGGGTTAAACAGGAGGCCGAGACTTCAATCAATAATGCGAATGATGACTGGCCCGATCCCGAACCGATTCCCGATACCCTGTTACCCGTATCGCCATTTAACGAAAAACTTTTACCCGAACCTTTCCGTCCATGGATAACAGATATTTCAGATCGGATGCAGTGTCCGATGGATTATCCGGCAGCGGCTTTTGTTGTTATGACGGCCACCGTTATGGGGCGGAGAATAGGTATTCATCCGAAGGCGTTGGATAGCTGGTTTGTGGTTCCAAACCTCTGGGGCGGCATCGCTGGACGACCCGGCCAGCTTAAAACTCATGCGGCAAATGCGGCGTTCAGACCGCTAAACAGGCTGGCCGACAAGGAGCGTAAAACAGACGAGGCGGCAATTCGTGAACATAACGCGGAAGCGGAGGTTTTGAAGGCCAAGCGGGACAGCATAAAAGCCGATCTGCTTAAGGCTGCGAAAAAAGGTAATGAATGCGATCTTGGATCGTTAAAGACGCGCCTTGTTGATCTTGACACCGAAGCGGAATCATCCGAACCGCCCGAAAAACGGTATCTGATTCACGATGCCACGGTTGAGAAACTCGGCGTAATCCTAGAAGCCAACCCGCAGGGTATTACGATCTACCGGGATGAGTTGACAGGATTTTTTGCGAATCTTGACAAGCAGGGGCGCGAAGCCGATAGGGCATTTTATCTCGAAGCATGGGACGGCAACGGCTCTTTTTCGTATGACCGTATCACCAGAGGCAAGGTTTACATAAAACATGCTTGTGTCTCACTTTTCGGAACCATCCAGCCATCCAAGTTGCAAACCTACTTGGACGGCGTACTTAACGGCTATTCCGATGACGGCCTTTTCCAGCGTCTGCAAATTATGGTCTATCCCGATGAACCCAAAACATGGGTGAATAAAGACCGTGCGCCGGACGCAGAAGCCGCCGAACGGGTCACTAAAATAATCGAACGGCTTGATAATGCCGATCCTATCGAACTGGGCGCGATCCCAATAGATGGCGAGGACGGGCACGCCTTACGTTTCACGCCGGGTGCCCAGGACTTCTTTGACCAGTGGCGGGCAGGGCTTGAAAACCTCATCAGGCAGGATGATGAACACGAGGCGGTTATCGCACACCTTGCGAAGTATAGAAGCCTGATGCCTTCGTTGGCTCTCATATTCCACCTGATAGATGTTGCGGACGGCGTAACCTCGCCCGGCAATGTTTCACTTGAT
>BTTC01000345.1:0-1744 GCA_036244935.1 bacterium
GTCGATATTTGAAAAAATCCTCCCCTTGCGGTAAGGCGCCCTTCGACAGGCTCAGGGTGACAACTGCTTGTCATGGTGAGCTTGTCGAACCATACCTCGTAAACCGAGGAGGGGAGGAACTGTTGCACATGCGTTGCCGGAATAACCGGCTTTTCTATTGTTTCTTCATTTTCCTTGCAGATACATATCCATTAAAAACCCATTTCACCCTTTATACACAGCACATAAATACTTTTTCAGGGCCGACTCCTTAGTTTGAGAATAATGCGCTTAACGAAAGCATTAGCGGAGGGGCGGACTGTTTATGTCCCGCCCCAATTGAACCGGAGGAAAATCCGTACTTACGGGGATGGTGGGACGCGCCCAACGCGGGAAGCCTATAAGCAGGCTTCTCCCCGGCGCCGGGCGCTGTCATTTTCCGCATTACCACCATGCAACCAGCTCGACGGTTGTGACGTTGTTGTCCTTCCTGTTGGCTCCCTTTTCATCGTTTATCTGGTATTCCCCTTTTATCTGGAAATTGTCTATCAGGTGCAATACCACACCGAAGGAGGTTTCCGTCCTTTGGTTATCGGTCACCTCCTCATCGTCGTCGTACACGCCGTACCGCGCCACAAGCTCGGTCAGCGGATGGACGAGGGAGCTTATCTGCGCGTAGTAGCCGGAGACTTTCTTGTCCCTTCCGATAATCGAAGAGGCGTTGTCGTCCTTGCCGGTCACCCATTCAGCCAGCAGAACCGGGTAGATGTCGTTGCCGAACAGTATGTCCGAATCGACTCTCAGATGGATGCCCGTGCGGACGGAGTTGAACTTGTCGGCGGCATCCCATTTGCCTGAAACGAAAGAGGCGCCGAGGTTAAAACCTTCCACAAAATCGTCCAGCATCAGGCGCGCGCCGATCGATTTGCCCTGGTTGCCGCCGGTCGAACTGTCGCGCGATACGCCGGCGTTTTTCGCGTCGCCGTTTATCGAATAGACGTCCAGGTGGCCTATGCCGTCAAAGCGGTTGTTGAACCCTATGCCGGCGGCCGACCATGTGCCGGGGATAATGCCGCCGCTCTTCATGACTTTCGGGCGCGTAACAAGCTTGTTCTTGTAGCCCGGGTAGCTGAGGTATTCTATTCCGAACGGCACGTACCATATTCCCGCGTACCCCCTGAAACCTTCAAACGGGATTATGCTTAGCTGCGAGCTGTCGATCTTTATCTCGCCGTTGCCTCCGGGCCTGGCTGTGCCTGAATCTTCCAGCCTGGGAAAATGCTCGTACTCGATCTCCGACGACAGGAAAACCTTTTCGTTAATTGGCACGCCCATCCATACGGTTATCTTGTGGGCGTCGTAGGTGGCGTTTTTCCCTTCCTGATCTATATATTCGAACTCGTAGTAGCCGTGCCACTGAATCTTTTCTTCGCCTGTAGCCGCGGCGAATGTGGAACCCACGTCGAAAGTGGCATCCTTGTCCGCCTTCTCGTCCGCCTTTTCCGCCGCCAGCGCGCCGTTTGCCGGCACGAAGGCAGAGGCGGCCATTGCAAGAACGATTATCATTCTCAATACACGAGCAAACATCTATCCCTCCTCCTTAAAAAAAATATTATTTGGTCAGCCGTTAGCGAAAATTGTCGCTTTGAGGCCGTTCAATCGGCAAAACTTGGAAAAGAAGCGGTTATAAGCGTCTCGATCCGCTTTACCGCCCGGTCGTATCCCTCGCGGTCGGGCTTTTTTTTGCCCAAGCCGAACAGGCCGG
>BTTC01000346.1:0-1742 GCA_036244935.1 bacterium
AGGACCGGCGTATGCCGATAACAAACCAATTCAAGGATCGGGGGAATTGAACGCGGTATGAATTGGGTTCCAAAGAAAATGTTTTTCACAAGCGGAGCGGGAGTCCACAAGGAGGAACTCCGTTCCTACGAGCTGGCGCTCAGGGATGCGGGCGTGGCAACCTGCAACCTGGTAAATGTTTCGTCCATCCTGCCGCCAAGATGCAAGATCATCAGCAAGAAGGAAGGGTTGAAACAGCTGAAGGCCGGCACGATAACGTTTTGCGTGCAGGCGCGCTGCGGCAGCAACGAACCGCACCGGCTTATCGCAGCGAGCATCGGGTGCGCGATTCCGGCTGACCGCAACCTTTACGGCTATCTTAGCGAACACCACACTTACGGTGAAACGGAAAAAGTAGCGGGCGACTACGCGGAAGACCTGGCGGCGGCCATGCTCGCCTCGACTCTGGGCATCGAGTTCGACGAAGACCAGAGTTGGGATGAAAGAAGGCAGATCTACAAGATAAGCAACAAAATAGTACGGAGCCGCAACATAACCCAGACCGCCATCGTAAAAGGCAAAGGCGCGTATCATACGGTAGTGGCGCTTGCCATATTCATTCTTTAAAAACCGTTAGCCCGTTTTTTCATGAATAATCCGGGTTAAAGCGGTGAAGGATTTTCTACGCACAAAACGCAAACCGGTTTGCGTTTACCTGCGCCGCCTGTTCTGGCTGATAATATTTTTTACTGCCGGACCCGCAGTTACGGCGCAATCGGAGGACGAACCATTATCGATATCGGCTGATTACATAAGCCGCAACAACAAAACCGGTGAAACGACCGCCAACGGCAACGTCATAATAAAGCAAAAGGATATTATCATTTACGGCGACAAGGCAACACTCAACGAAACCGACCGCACCAGTAACGTTGCAGGAAACGTAAAACTGATATTGCCGGACGTCGAGATAGAGGCAAGCCGCATAAATCTGAATATCGATACGAATTTCGGCTCAATGGAAGACGCAAGTGGAAGAACAGCCGATGGATTTGTTTTTACAGGCAGAAAAATCCAGAAGGTGACCAAAGACCGCTACCTGATCTGGGACGGCACGTTTACAACCTGCCAGGAAGATGAGCCTGACTGGATTTTCAAAAGCGGTTTCACGAGCCTGGATATAGACAACATGGTTTGGCTCCGGGATGTGAGCTTCTATTTTTTCGACTTGCCGCTTGCGTATGCACCGCTTTGGGGCGCGCCTGCCGCAACGAAAAGGACAACGGGCTTACTGGGGCCGACCTTCGGGGTTTCCTCGGTCAACGGAACGTATATCAACAATACGTTTTTCTGGGCGAAGTCCGACAGTGAAGACGTGTCCTACTATTTCGATTACATGGACCTGAGGGGTTTCAGGCATGGACTGGAATACCGTTACGCCTTCGCGGAAAAAACCCGCGGACAGTTGAACTACAATTACATATACGACCAGCGACTAGAGGAAAATTTGTGGAACGTCAAGTACCATCACCGTCAGAAATTTAAAAATGGCGCGGACAGCAGGGCGCGCTTTGATTATGAAAGCTAAACCAGCTACTCTAAGTCATTCGGCAGCGGAATCAACTTGTTCAGCATGACGTATAGCGACTCGTACGTTAATTTCACCAAAAACACAACGGATACTGCCATCCTTCTCACCGTGCGCGACCAAACTAGTATCGAGTCCCCAACCTCCTCCCAGTTTTCCTCACAGCCAGAAATAC
>BTTC01000347.1:0-1731 GCA_036244935.1 bacterium
ATCTGCTCCTCGCTCTCCACGGAGCATGGTCCCGCCATGACGCAGAGATGCTTGCCGCCAATCTCCACGGAACCGACCTTGACAACCGTATCCCCCAGGTGCGTCTCACGCGAGGCCAGCTTGAACGGTTTTAAGATAGGGACAACCTTTTCGACGTACTGAAGGGATTCCAGCGACTCTATACGCGATTTCTCACGTCCGTCGCCAACGGCGGCTATAACCGTCTGTATCTCGCCCGCAAGCATCCGGTGCATGTACCCGGTCTCTTCTATCAGCCGCACCACCTCGTCAATCGCCTCCTGCGGCGCGCCGGGCTTCATAACAACTATCATTTCAGATTTTCTCCTTTTAATTTCCCAATCCTAGACGATATATAAGTTCCCGCCCTTCGTCAATGGGTAGCCAAAAGGGTAAAAGAGTTCTAAAATAAAGATGTAGGAGGATCCTGTATGCGAGTACCGGAAATCGTACCATTGAAACCAGTCGGCGTTCGGTTCATCACTTTTTGCCGCGCCGCCGAACCTTAGAAAAGGAGAGGGAATCGTCATGGCCAAAGATACGGTAACGATTACGGATAACGCCACTGGAAAAAGCGAGGAGTTCCCGATTCTTCGCGGCACGCACGGCCCGCCGGTTATAGACGTCAGGAAACTGTACGCGAAGATGGGGATGTTCACATACGACCCCGGCTTCAAATCGACCGGAAGCTGTGAGAGCAAAATCACGTTTATCGACGGCGAAAAGGGCGTCCTGCTATATCGCGGATACCCGATAGATCAGCTTGCGGAAAAGAGCAACTTCGTGGAGGTCTGCTACCTCCTTTACTACGGCGAACTGCCGAACAAAAAAGAGTACGAGCATTTTTCGAAAATGATTACCACCCACTCGATGATCCACGAAGGGCTTGGGAAGTTTTATAGCGGTTTTCGGCGCGACGCGCACCCGATGGCAATCATGGTGGGAGTGGTCGGCGCGCTTTCGGCCTTCTATCACGACTCGCTGGAGATACATAACCCGCGACATCAGGAGATTTCGGCCCACCGGCTGATAGCAAAAATGCCGACAATCGCCGCCGCCTCTTACAAATATTCGAAGGGCCAGCCGATGGTCTACCCCCAAAACGCTCTCGGCTACGCGGAAAACTTCCTTAACATGATGTTCTCCGTGCCGGCGGAGGAGTACGAGATAAACCCGCTGCACGCAAAGGCAATCGACCTGCTGTTCATACTGCACGCGGATCACGAGCAAAACGCGTCCACCTCCACGGTTCGCCTTGCCGGGTCGTCGGAAGCAAACCCGTTCGCGGCGATATCCGCCGGGATAGGCGCGTTGTGGGGGCCCGCGCACGGCGGCGCGAACGAGGCGGTTTTAAGGATGTTGATGAAAATCGAAGACCCAAAAAATATCCAGAAGTACGTGGACCGCGCAAAAGACAAGAAGGACCCTTTCAGGTTGATGGGATTTGGACACAGGGTTTACAAAAATTACGACCCCAGGGCCACGATAATCCGCGAAATGACGCACAAGCTTCTCGACAAGGCGGACGGACGGGACCCGCTTCTGGAGATAGCGCTTAAACTTGAAGAGATTGCGTTAAAAGACGACTACTTTATCAGCCACAAGCTCTACCCCAATGTCGATTTCTATTCCGGCCTCATTTATAGATCTCTCGGTATTCCGATGAATATGTTTACCGTCATATTCTCCATCGGAAGAGCCATCGGCTGGGTG
>BTTC01000348.1:0-1724 GCA_036244935.1 bacterium
ATCAGAACGACAAGACAGAGGAAAAGTAAGGAACAAACTGGGGAATGACAGGTTTTTTTGGAGGGTTGTTTAGATGAGCAAATTATTGACTGGCGTTTTTATAGGGGTTTTCGCGGGAGCTTTCAGCTATGAAATCCTGAAGCGCATAAAACCGGATTGGGCGGGGATATTGCAGGCCGGAATGGAGAAAACCGTGGACGGGCTGGAAGACGCCGTTGGCCCAATGAAGAAGGAAAAATCGCGCAAGCCGCGCGCGCAGTCCATCCCTGTGGATTAACCGCTGAACGATAAACATGAGATATTCCAGGTGCGTCGTATGCTACGAAATCGTTGGATGGGTTGGTTTGGGAGTGAGCCTCGCCCTTTCAACGCTGAAGGTTTTCGTTGGGATGGTATCCGGCTCACAGGCGTTGGTGGCCGATGCCATGTACTCCATAAAAGACGTCATTACATCCATACTTATTATTATCGGCCTGAAGGTTTCCAAAAAGCCTATAGACAAGGAGCATCCTTACGGGCACGGGAAAATCGAGTTCATACTTTCGGGCATTATCAGCGTGGCGTTTATCGGTATTACGTCTATTTTGTTTTTTTATGCCGCCGAAAGCCTTCTCGAGGGGGAGCACAAAGCCCCGCACATGATAGCGTTATGGACGGCTCTTTTTTCCGTCATTGTAAACGTTTCGATGTATTCGTATACGCGGTGCGCGTCATATGAAATCAACAGCCCTATGGTCAGAACGCTTTCCAGACACCACCGCGCAGAAATCATCTCTTCGGCTGCCGTTGCTTTCGCAATTGTCGGTTCCCATTACCTGGGTATGCCGTGGCTGGATCCTATGGTCGCGCTTTTTGAAACTCTCCATCTTCTTTACCTCGGCGGCGAAATTTTTTGGGATTCCTTCAAGGGGCTTATGGATTCCTCCGCTCCTGAAGAGGTGGTAGAACAGATCAAATCCGGCGCCCGCAGCGTGAGCGGCGTAAAGGATATAGAAAAACTTCGCACAAGGCGGGTGGGGCAGGACCTATGGGTGGATTTAACCATCGGGGTCGATCCGGAGCTTTCCGTGCGGGACGCGAAGTCGGTTGGCATAGGGGTCGAGGAAACTCTGGTAAAAACCATAAACCATCTGGGGAACGTAAACGTTCGTTTTAAATCGCTCAGGGGTTCCGTTCCAGAGCTGGATGTTTTACGCGGTAAAAAGGGCGGTCGTTACAAGAAGACTTCTAAAACGGCTACTGTCCTGAAGGAAGTGTAGCGTGGCAAAAGAAAAAGCCGACAGGTACGAACCAATCTGCAACCATAGGTGGAAACCGCTGGCCATGGTTTTGGGGCTTGCGTGCCTTGCCACGTTTGCATGGGGATTCCACGTATTGACCGATTACTACGACTGGAAAATAGAAGCGGAATACCTTTACGGCGACATCGCGCTGCCGATTCACAACATCGGGGCAAACGTGCCGGACCGCTTGAATTCCGTTGTTCCCCAAGCGGTTGTGAGCATCGGCGGTGGGGGGTCCGGCGTGATGGTAAGCGAGGATGGATACGTGGTAACCACGCTGCACTCGATATCCGGCATCCAGGAGATCGCCGTGAAGACGCAAACATTATATGGGCCCAGGCAATACCGGGCGGAGATAGTAAAAACCGTCACATCGCATGACCTCGCTCTTATAAAGCTGATCTCTCATGACCTGTTCCCCTTTCTGGCGGTCGGCGATTC
>BTTC01000349.1:0-1723 GCA_036244935.1 bacterium
TATTTTAACGCTTCCCGTGATGATGAGCTTACGGCCTTCAAAAGGCATAAGGGAAACGCAAGGGTATACCAATGGCGGGAGTTTATGATCCCGCCGATGCCGAATTATTTCAACATACCCGTCGGCCTTCCGTTTGCCGCGTCGCTAACGGCAATTTGGGGATTTGCCCTTTGGTTCCGGCGGCGCGGAAAAATTTTTCCGGTTATCTTTTTGGCGGTTTACATGATTATGGTACATGGCGAACGGCTTCCTTTTGAATTTTTTCCGCACAGGGCATGGTCTTACCTCGCGCTGCTTACCGCCGCAGGATTCGGGATTTTCGCAAAATACCTTCGGGACGACTTCGACCGGTGGAAAAAGGCCGCGATGGTTCTGGCTGTTCCGGCGGTGATCTCGCTGGGCCATTCGGCGTGGGTGCGTTACCACCTCGAAATGTATCCCTGGGGCAACGAGATGTTTATGACCGCCGACCAGAAGGAGGGTTTTTATTCACTTCCCGATATCGTGCGAAACCGGAAAACCTATCCCCTGACAGGAGGCTCGCGCTTCGGTTACGTCGCCGCGTTTGGAGGCAGGATTCCATTTTGGGAGGAGGCGGAACGACGGGCGGAGCGTGAAGTGGCCGGAAAAAACTTCCTGCGCGCAGCCGATATCCTAAAATCCGCAGGCTACAAATTCATCGTGCTGGATTCAACAATCGATATACGCTTCAGGGAAGAAGTAAGCGGCGACGCCTACCGCGAACTTGTATCCGGCAAAAGCCTTAAACCGCTGGTAACCAAACGGGGTTACGCGCTATTCGAGATCATGTAATGCCGGTACCGTCTTGGCCTTCCCCGAGCCCGCTTTATTCATGAATAAAGCGGGTTAGTTTTGCGATCCTTTTGAGAAGTTCCTCTCCCGCTATCCTGTGTTTTGCGATGCACTCATCTCCGTAAAAAAGTAACGGGACATCCATGCCGTATTCCCTTTCCAGTTCCGGGTCGGCGGATACGTCGATAAGTTTGAGGGTTATTGGAACTCTTTCAACACCGGCAAGGACATTTTCTACAACTTCCTTCATCTCATCGCACAGATGGCAATCCGGCCTTGAATAAAACAAAAGATCAACAGTTTCTACCATGCCGACAGTCTATAGCATTTTAAGTTTTAGCAGATACGATAGATATTCCAACAGGTCTGAATATCAAGACATTACGTATGCGCATCGTATTCATGGTAAAGCAATATGCTTTAGCTCTTCTAACGTTACGAGACCATCCCCCCGGCTTCCCGTGCAACGCGGGGCTTTCATGAATGGACGATATAATTGATGGTTAAAAGTGAAAATTGTCTTATAATGTCAAGTAAAATCACAGTTATATGGTTACGTATGTATGCAAGGCCCGGGTAATAACCAGATCGTTGAAATTGTTGAAACAGACTGCTGGAACCACTCTCACATAAAGGCCAATTTTTGTCGCCCGTAACAAATTTTGTTGGTTGTTGCTGTAAAAAAAGATATGCCTATCGGGTTAACGTAATCGGCGCGGTAGCGTATTGTATTGATTTAACGGGGGAAATTGTGATTGATAAAGCGCGGCACCGATCTTGCCCCTATACGATGGCAAATGACGAAACGTAAAAATGATCGAATAAAAATCTTGTTGGAAGGAGGTGAGAGATAATGATACTGGAAAAAATGAAAAAATCGTTAAAGGGTGAAAAGGGTTTTACACTCATT
>BTTC01000350.1:0-1664 GCA_036244935.1 bacterium
AATGGACCATGCCGATAAGAAACTGGAAACCGGCGCTGAATCGGTTTATGATTGAGTTCGCTGAAAGAATGCCGGAAACAATGTAAATGGGCACTTACACAGAATTATTTACAGGCTCCTGTTGGAATATCTATCGTATCTGCCAAAATTTGAAACGCTATAGCTCAATAGCTTTTCTTAAAGCCTCTTCCGCTTTTATTATTTGAGACTTATCATTACTCCGCTGCGGTTACCGGCGCAGGAAGTCGAATGCAGCGCTGTGTTAGACATCTATGAAATTTATCGAACGATTGAACCATGTCATGGTGAGCTTATCGAACCACGATAATCGGTTTGTCAACTGCACTTATAAAACTCTAACTATCGAACGAATTGAACCATGTCATGGTGAGCTGTCATCCTGAGCCTGCCGAAGGACGAACCACGATAATCGGTTTGTCAACTGCACTTATATATAAAACTCTAACTACGGCATCCATCTGGTATTGCGGGGGCCTCAATACGCCTGATTGATGTTGGCGTTTATCTCCACCCTATATCGCCGCTATCAATTGCGGCAAGCTCGTTGTCGGTTTTATCCAGAATGTTTATAAGCCTTTCAAACTCCATAGAGCCCTTTTCTTCAACCTGAAAGTAATTATGCGTTATCTGAAGCATGGTGAGTACTGTGAGCTTGATATAATCCTGCGAATCGGTACTGGATTCAATTTTTTTCATAAGGATATCGCAATATTTTGCAAGTTTGCGCGTGTATTCGGGATCTTCAAAGCTGCTTATCCTGTAATCCCGCCCGTGGATGGTAACCGTTACGTCTTTTTTATCCATTTTACTAGCTGTAAAACTGCTCCAGCTTTATAGCCATTTTTTCTATTTTGGTTTTTATCATCTTTCTTTCTTCTTTCATCCTTTCAACGCGGCGCGTAAGCTCCAGTATGCCGCCGTTCGCGCCGCGGCCTTCCGGATTGACTATTTTTTTTATTTTTATCTCCGCCGCCGCCAGTAGTCTTTTAAGCCTGACGTTTTCCTTGCGGGTGTAGACAAGCTCCCGCGCAAAACGCTCCACCCTTTCGGCAAGTTCGTTAACATGTGAAGATGGCTGCATAATTCACCTACCTCAAACCGGCGTTATATTTTTCCCGCACTCTATCAAGTATGTTTTCAACTACCTTGTCCCCCGCTGCGTCGGTCAGGGTTTTTTGTTCATCCTGAAAAAAAAGTCTGAAAGCCATGCTTTTTTTACCTTCGGGGATTTGCTCACCCCTGTAAAGATCGAACAGGCTGCATGTGCGGATCCGTTTCGGATCTGTTTCAAGGATTGTTTCCACAATCCCTCCAACTTCAACGTTTTCATCCACTATCAACGCAAGGTCGCGTTTTATGCCGGGGAATCTGGGCAGGCTTTTTGCCCTTACCGTTCCCACACGGGATTTTAGCAGACCATCCACTGAAATTTCAAAACAATAAATCTCGCGGTCGATACCGAAAGATTCCGCCGTTACGGGATGCAGCCGTCCTAAAAACCCCAAAACATTTCCGTCGAGCGTTATATCCACCTGTCTGTGCGTATACAAAAAAGACTTTGTACGAGTACGGGCAGGGCGCGCCATTACCGGCGTTTTGCCGGCGGCCGTTTTAATTACGTTTGAAACAATCCCCTTGAGCCT
>BTTC01000351.1:0-1625 GCA_036244935.1 bacterium
GCGCCCCCCATCCCGGCTGGGCGCTCTCCCACCAGGACGTTGACGTAATGGAACTCGTCGGCCCCCGAATTTCCAGGGAATGACAACATAATCAGGGCAGCGGCAAGCCGGAAGATACAGGTTTTAGCTGCTTGTATATCTTCGGAACCTCGCCTCGCCATGGTTGAAATCTTCACCGCTCAAGCCCCCGTCTTCTATTATTTCGTTAATCCAGCGAATTCTTTCGTTAAAAGGCGGGTGAAGTTTTTTGAGTGATTTTATTTCGTTGCCCCGGATTTCCCCGATTTTTTTAAAGTACCTGACCAGCGCTTTAGGATCGTAGTTAAACTGCGCGATAAGCACGGTTGCCAATGTATCCGCTTCCACTTCGTCGTTTTTTCCATAGCCTTTTTCAAATAGGATATCAACCGCGCTATCGACCGCCTGCGTAAAGGCCATTTTGTAAGCGTCCGTCGAACCGCCCACGACCCTGCTGAATCCTGCAACCGCGGAGGTATCGGAACCCTTGATATCCATCTCTTTTACGATGTGTTTTTGCGAAATGTGGATTATCTCGTGCGCGATAACTCCGGCAAGCTCGGATTCGTCTTTCATCGCGCTGATTGCGCCCCTTGTGATGAAGATGAAGCCGCCGGGCGCCGCGTAAGCGTTGATTACGTCAGTATCAAGAATGCCGACCGTAAAATCCAGCTCCGGCCTGTTTGCATACTGGGCAAGTGATTTGCCCATAAGGTTTACGTATCTCGTCAGGCGGTCGTTATCGTAAAGTGAATATCTGCCGATGATCCTGGCCGCAACATCTCTGCCGAACTCAATTTCCGCTTTTATGTCATCGACGGTCACCATCATATCGGCGTAGTTAGCCCTTGTTCTTGGGCTTTCGGCGGCGGCGGGAACGGTAAGCGCTAAAGCGGCGAATAAAACAAAAAGCCGCCTCATTTCTCACCGCCCGCGGTCATGAAAGCTCCAACTTCCAGCTCCGTTATGCTCCTTGCGAAAACCTCCAGTTTCCCCAGCGATTTGTAGTCGGCCCTGCCCATATCGCTGAGCCTTTTCCTGTCCGCATCGGAAAGTCCCCGCGCGGCGGCGGCAGAGGTGATGGCGGACGCCCGTTTTCTGGCCGAGTCTCCGCGTGTTTCAGAATCTTCCGTTATTACCCTTACCTTTTTAATGGGAGGGTTATCGGAAACGCAAAGCCTGTTTACCCAGCCGTCAAGTTCGCCAAAGGATACCTTGTACCAGCCTTTGCCTTTTTCGATGAGCGACAGCCTGTCGCCACGCTTTACCCAACCCGCAAGTTTGGAAGAAAATTTCGGCTCGCTCATAACCTTGGCTTTTTTGCTCTGCACATACAGATTGTCAGCGGCGGCGTAAAGAGTTCCTGAAAAGAAACCGAGCGCGATAGCAATCAAAAACAGTCGTTTCATCCCGCACCTCCTGAATAACGTACAAGCGATTTCCAACTACAGCGTGTCTTATGGTCCTCCACCTATTCTAAACAAAATCGGCGCGATAAAAAAGCCATGCAATTTTTTGGTAGTGGGTCAATTTGAATATCTACGCACATGAAGAAAGCGGTTTTTGCAATAATCCTCCCCTTGCGCGAGCATAAGGGGCGCAACTGT
>BTTC01000352.1:0-1579 GCA_036244935.1 bacterium
CCCCTCAGTTCTATGAAAACATTTTTATCGATTTCCAAAACCTGAGCCGGTTCCGCGATATATGACGTTTCACTGCCACCGTAGATAACGATATTTCCTGTTTCTATGAGATGGTCAAGTACGATTTCGGGAATAGGAATTTCCAAATCTTTCGCACACAATAACACGCCATAGTCGGTAATGACTATTTCAACATCGTTCTTTTCTATTTTAGGCAAATCCGCATGATCGGCCTCTACCAAGGCTATCAATCCATCCGCGACCTTTAAAAGTTTATTCGCTCTCATTATTTGCTTCCCCTAATAGTATTTTCAAAACTTAGTAGTTCTCCAAGGGCGAGCCTTTTATCCTGGGTTTATTAACCACGGTTTTAGGAATTCCCTCTCCAGTTTTTCCAATAATCTTTTTCCCTCTTATTAATGTGCCGACTGCTCTCACGTTCTTTATCCCAAGTTTTCCTGTACCGTAAACAGCAATCGTCTTTGGATTTTCATTCGCGAAGGTTACAGGATCTTTCGTGAAGCCTCTTAGCGCACGCAAGTTGCTGAGTTTCACGTCGTCTCCCATGTCAACAGTGAGCTTGTCTTTTACCGCCGCTTCCTGTCCACGCTCGGAACTGCGCATCAATATCTGCCCATTGCTTGTAACCGTTTGCGTTTCGGAAAAACCCGCGTTAACCAGTTTCCGCGTAGTAAGGGACGAGGAATCCTCTCGCACAAAGGAGCCGTCTTTGGTAAGTGACATTTTTACGGCTGACAACTGGTAACTCCCATCCGGAGCTTGCCTGGCGGCGATTACCTGTCCGTTCTGGCCGGCAGTGAACTGGCCGCTAACAACGTTGTTCTTGCTATCAAGTTGCCAGCTTCCAAAAACCGGGAAAACATCGCCGGTGTTGGGGTCCTCCAAATACTGTACCCCCTGCACACTGTTTACATCTTTGTACTGCGCTACTTTCGAACCGGTTTCACTGGTAACAAGATTTTTGTGGTCTGCGACGCTACCTGTTTTTCTAACATCCCGCTCGTCGACGTTTGATCTCCATGTTTTGTCGTAGGCGTTGTAACTGCCCACTCTGCTACCAGCCGTTGCGTTCATTGTTACAAGATTGCCGGAAGCGTCGCTTACTTCATGTATTTTCATCGACCCGCCGCCGGCCGCTATTTCCCGCATCCCCTGTTTGGCATCACCGTTTGGTAGCGCATCAATGTATTTCGATAAACTGTCACCGGATAGAGCCATCTCTTTTTCTGAGTATAGCGTTTGACCCTTTGCATTTAAACGCAGAGTTTCCACGCCGTTTTCTACCGGTCTTTGGAAACCTTTTGCCGCCGTAACGTTTTTCGTGAACCCGGCTACGTTATCCCCGAAGCCGGCAACGTTGGCCATAGTCCGTATCATGGCTGTGTCACCAACGGCCTGCTCCGCCCTGGTTTCTGCCACATCGCCGCCCACTTTAACGGGATCGCCGTGCTTGTTACGCCCGCCCCAGGTACCGAACGTATTCCCCATACTCACCTGCGTTCCCTTCCAGCCAGCTTCCTGGGCCTCCGATGCGCTTTCAAACCCTAATCCTCTGGCG
>BTTC01000353.1:0-1561 GCA_036244935.1 bacterium
ACTTACCGTGCAAAACCAGTTCGTGCGTTATCGAAGGAGTATCCGGGAAACAGGATATTCCCAAAGAATTTTTTTAAAAAGACAGTTCAAGCGTTACAGGCCCGGGTGTTGCCGTTTCGGCAAAGGAGCTCAAAGGCGGTATCACGTTAAAAACGGCACCGAAAAAATTATTCGTCGATTTAAGTAGTTGAAAAGGTCAAAGGTCCCTTCAGGTGGATGATTATCATAACGGTTCTTCGTATGGATAAAACAATTTTTTATTGGGGGAAAACCATGACGGAACATGTAGCCGTTGAACACACCCATCCCGGATACTGGGAATGGAGCTGGGCGCCGTTTTCCATCGTCTTCGGTATTTTATTCGGAGTGCCGCTGGCGTTTGCCGGGTATTTCGTATACGAAAACTCTTTGATGTTCGGACTGTCCGCCGGTTTCGGAGTAGTACTGCTGCTCGGTGGTATTTCGAAATGGGTAAGTGAAGGGTTAAGCCAGCATCACGGGCAATACGGATATTCCGAGGTCGCGCTTCCGTTATTTATCATTTCGGAAGCTTTTATTTTTCTCGGACTTTTTGTAAGTTACTGGACGCTGCGGCTATCCGCAGAATCATGGCCGCCCGCGGGTACTCCTCACATCGATTACGCGCTTCCGATGTTTATGACCGTCGTCCTGCTTACTTCCAGCTTTACCATTTACACAGCCGAAGTAAAGCTGGAGGGAAACGACCAGTCCGGTTTCAAAATTTGGCTTGCGGCAACGATTGTTCTTGGAACGTTTTTCCTCGGCTGCTCAATGTATGAATACAACCATCTTATCCACGAAGGGTTCGGTCCCGATGCAAACGCTTACAGCACGGCATTTTACGCAATAACCGGATTCCACGCCTCCCATGTGCTGGTGGGCATCTGCATATTCATATCGGTGCTTTTACCGGCGCTTGCAGGAAAATCCAACATTACATTTTTAAGATGCGCGTCGGTGTACTGGCATTTCGTGGACATCGTCTGGCTGTTTGTGGTTTCTCAGGTTTATTTCTGGTAGCCGATGAAAGCAGGCTTTATTTTTAGGTTCGGCGGAAAGGCGGCAGCGGCGTTGGTGGTCTTGACATGGCTTGCGGGCGGCGAAGGGTTGGCGGAATACAACCGCACGCCTGAATCCGATATAGATCCGAACGTCTTCAGGATCGACGAAAAGAAATTTTTAGGAACGCGCATCGACCCCGAATACCTGATGACGGACGCATACGGCGTGGAGTTTAAAATGCGCGATTTTTTGGGGAAGCCGTTGATAATCGTACTTTCCTATTACAGGTGCGACGGCGTTTGCTCTGCAATAAACATGGAGCTTAAAGGTTTAATCAAAAAGGTAGAGAGCCGCCTGATAGGTAAAGACTTCAACGTTCTCACGCTGTCTTTCGACAAGTACGACACAGTCGAAACAACGGGAAGGTTCGTGGACGCGCTTGCGCTGCCCGATTACATGACTGAAGTATGGCGGTTCGCCGTTATGAAAAACCATGAAGACATAAAAAAATTTACGGATGGAATAGGCTATAAATATT
>BTTC01000354.1:0-1556 GCA_036244935.1 bacterium
CGTTAACCCGCTCCGCTGCAGGCGGTGCGCCACGTGTATGGGCGCGTGTCCGCAAAGGATCATATCTTTCAAGGATTACAGTCCCGATATCATATCGTCCATGCTCAAGTCCATGAGTATGCCGGAAGAGGAAGAAGAAAAACCGAGGGTGCTGATCTTCGCATGTGAAAACGACACCGTACCGGCCTTCGACATGGCGGGTTTAACGCGGCAGAAGATAAGCAGGTTCGTTCGCGTTATAAGCCTCCGGTGCGCCGGCTCCATGAGTCTCGTGTTTCTTAACGATGCCTTTGCCGCCGGAATCGACGGCGTGATAATAATGGGCTGCAAGTTCGGCGACGATTACCAGTGCCACAACATGCAGGGCAGCGAGCTGGCCAACGAGCGAATGGGCAAGCTGGAAGAAACGCTGGGAAGAATGTCGCTTGAACCGGAGAGGGTGAAATTCGTCCAGCTTGCGATAAACGACTACAAGGAACTGCCGAAGATAATTGACGAATTCATGGAAACGATGGAACGGATCGGGGCCAACCCGTTCAAGGAGTTCGCCGTATGATCGAAACATCCAAAGGTTTCGTAGAACCCGATCTCGACTTTGTGGCCGAGCTGAAGAAATACGGCGGCGGAACTTTAAAGAAGTGCTACCAGTGCGCCACCTGCTCCGTTGTGTGCAGCGTTACGCCCGAAGAAAAACCTTTCCCCCGCAAGGAGATGATATGGGCGCAGTGGGGGCTTAAAGACAAACTGATGTATAACCCCGACGTATGGCTTTGCCACCAGTGCGGCGACTGTGCAACGCACTGCCCGCGCGGCGCGCAGCCGATGGACGTGCTGGTTGCCGTCAGAAATATCAGCTACCGGAACTTTGCCGTTCCGGCGGTCCTGGGCAAGATGCTTTCAAGCTCCGCCTTTTTGCTGCCGCTTTTCGCCGTTCCAATAGCCATCCTGCTTTTAGCGCTTTCCGGTTCACACGGATTGTCCATACCGGACGGGGAAATTGTTTATTCAAAACTGTTTCCCATTCACATTATAGATTCCATATTCATACCCATCGGCGCATTTGTCGCGATTACATCGCTGCTGGGCATTATGAAATTCTGGAAAGGGCTCAGGAAGCATAACGGCGTGGAGGGCAGTCTTAACGTGCCGTCCGCCGTAATCGGCGCTGCGATGGATATTATGACTCACAAAAAATTCGGGGACTGCACGGTCAACAGATCGCGCAAGGCCTCGCACCTGCTGATGTTTTTCGGTTTCGCCGCGCTTTTCGTCACAACTAACCTGGTGATGGCGCTTCTTTATCTTTTCGGTATCGAAACTCCCCTGCCGCTCGGCAATCCGGTAAAGCTGCTCGGCAACGCGGGTGCGATATCCGCGTTCATAGGCGTTACATGGATCATCTTAAGGCGGATTTCAAACGAGAAAGAGGCGGGCAAGTCTTCCTACCAGGACTGGACGTTCATCCTGGCGCTTTATTTTACGATTATCACGGGCATCGGCGCAGAGCTTGCGCGGCTTGCCGAGATGCCCGGCGTTGCGTACCCGGTTTACTTTAT
>BTTC01000355.1:0-1535 GCA_036244935.1 bacterium
CCCACGCGTCCATAAGCCCGCACATTATCTCAGCGGGAGCGCCGACGCTTTCCCACTTCGGGCCGTGCAGACATTCGCTATGCGCGACCTCCACGGTTCCATCGCCATTGCCGGTGAATGAACCGCCCGGGTCGCACGGCATCCCCTCAAGATAAGATTGCATCAGAAGGTTTACGATTCCATTTACGTCCCCGGCCTGAGCGTCCGCATCGGACTCGGACTGAAATTTTTTCGCCGTATCGGCGCCGTGACTTCGAAAGGCATCGATTAGCGTTTCCTTGCCTTCATCCGGGAACCGGTAAAGAAGCGCCGTGACGAGAGCGGCTTCACCGGTTTCTATTTTGTCGATGAGTTCCTGCAAAAACTGGTGGATAGGGGCGTCGCCGATAATGTCATCCAAAGGTTTTTCACCAAATTCAACCGACCCGCCGGGCAGCGCGGCTTTTACGGTTTCCGGCGCGTCGTCGGGAAATTTTTTCGTAAACGTCTCGATCACCGCGCGAGACCTGCCGGCGGCGATTTTTATTTTGTTAAACATCGTGTAGTGTATAGGACCTAAAAACATACTCATCTTTTTTTTCCCCTCTTACTCAACTAACTTTTGTACCATCATCAAGAGCCGCTTTAATCTTATCGTTCACTTCACCCAGTATTGTTTCCTTTGCGATTCCGTGCATCATAGCCGTCTGGCCGATTGTTTCGAACGCCTGACCGGGACACGAAAAGCACCCCGACCCGTAATGTTTTTCAAAAACGCTTTTAGATTCCGGGTAGGTTTCCAGCAGCGATCCTATAAGCGTTTCATCGGTTGCGATTTCTCCGCGCTCTATTTTAAGACCTTTCGCCATGGCAGTCTCGGCTTTTTTCTCCGGTGATTCCTGTCTTTTTTCCTGCTGCGGAGCGGGTGCGCCATTTTCGACGGTTTCGTTAAGTTCTATGAGAAATTTTTCTATATTCACACCGTGAATTTTACAAGCCTGGGAAATGGTAACGGCTTTGGCGAACGTCGCTCTTGCGGCACGGTTTGCAAGCGCCTTGAACCCGTTTGCCTTGAAAACTTCCAGAAGGTCCGGCCAGTCATCCAGCGCCTTCGCCACCTTCATATCCGGCTTGATGGCGGGATTTTTGTTCGCCGACCGAACTGTTTTAATTTCCGGCGCGATGCCCGGTTTTTGCTCCGCATTCGATTGTGTTGATTCCGGCAGTATTACCGGTACAAGGTTAAACGCAAATATAAAAATTCCAATCGCCTCTGCCGCCGAGGATATTACGAACCCGGCGTGCGCGATGCCTTCGCCGTAGATTCCGTCCAGATACGCAAAAACGATCATTCCCAGCAAACCGAGATTTACCATATAAAACTGTACGCCGACGAGCGACGGATACTTGATGGGATGCGCGTTGAACCTCGGCAGGATATGATACGAAACGCCGTAAATGAACATCGCCATGAATCCGAGCAGGCCGAGGTGTATGTGTATGAACCGGCTCATCGAGGGATCAAGCAGGCCCGCGCCGAAGCCGAACCCGAATAT